>CP123444.1:2732500-3032500 GCA_029866965.1 Flavobacteriaceae bacterium YJPT1-3
TGTCGTGGTCCTACAACCCCAATCAGTCCGTAAACTAATTGGTTTGGGCTCCTACGGTTTCGCTCGCCGCTACTCCCGTAATCACTATTGTTTTCTCCTCCTCCGGGTACTTAGATGTTTCAGTTCTCCGGGTTTGCCTTCCTTGCGGAATTACATGTCTTCAACATGCAGGGTTGCCCCATTCGGATATCTGCGGATCTATGAGTATGTGCCTCTCCCCGCAGCTTTTCGCAGCTTGTCACGTCCTTCATCGCCTCTGAGAGCCTAGGCATCCCCCATACGCTCTTGTATAGCTTGTCGCCTTTGCTTTCTTATAACTTAAATGAAAAAAAATTAAAAATAATTCTATTCTACAGTTTCTATTAATTTGCTCGAATCCTTCGAAATAAATCACAACTCTACCCCCTAATTAAAAAAAGTAAAACCGTGAAGTATCTCTCGTATTCTTTTGTGTTTACAATATGTCAATGAACGTTTCTAAAATGTGAGCTTTTCGGAGTGCTACCTTACGGTAGCCAACCTCAAACTCCCATCTTGAAAGACTTTTAAAAATTACTCCCTTCTCAAAAACCAATCAAGCAAGCTCGTTGCTTTTTGATTCGGTCATAATCCCTCTTTAAAAGTCTTATCTGTGGAGAATATCGGAGTCGAACCGATGACCTCCTGCGTGCAAGGCAGGCGCTCTAGCCAGCTGAGCTAATCCCCCGTCTTCTAAAAGCAGCTAACCAGTTATTAGTTAACAGTACTTATAACGGCTACTCAACCTCTAAAATTTCCCTATTCAATATGTAATGAACATGTACTCCTTCGCCAAGGCTACGAAGTACCTGCGGTAGTCTCAGGCAGACTTACGCCAAAGGCGCATAAACTTCTCGTCATGCCTTTCGACAGTAGTCTCAGGCAGACTCGAACTGCCGACCTCTACATTATCAGTGTAGCGCTCTAACCAGCTGAGCTATGAGACTGTTTCTAGTGAAACAGTACAACACCCCCTTCGCTCCCGAATCGCTTTCGCTCTCGGGACAGGTATGAGACTGTCCCTGTAGATCATTTAGCCTTCTCTTTTTAAAAAAAAGAAGGCCAAATAACTATCTACAATGTCTTGATTGACAAATCCTAAAAACAAATCCCACAAACAGACGATAATCTCTTATCATCACAAACTCTCGTTAAGAAATAGTCTTACACTTCCCAATTGTGTTATCTGCTACCGCTATAAGAAGGGTAGCAAAAGCTCTAGAAAGGAGGTGTTCCAGCCGCACCTTCCGGTACGGCTACCTTGTTACGACTTAGCCCCAGTTACCGGTCTTACCCTAGGCCGCTCCTTACGGTGACGGACTTCAGGTACCCCCGGCTTCCATGGCTTGACGGGCGGTGTGTACAAGGCCCGGGAACGTATTCACCGGATCATGGCTGATATCCGATTACTAGCGATTCCAGCTTCACGGGGTCGAGTTGCAGACCCCGATCCGAACTGTGACCAGTTTTATAGATTCGCTCCTACTTGCGTAGTGGCTGCTCGCTGTACTGGCCATTGTAGCACGTGTGTGGCCCAGGACGTAAGGGCCGTGATGATTTGACGTCATCCCCACCTTCCTCGCGGTTTGCACCGGCAGTCTGGCTAGAGTTCCCGACATTACTCGCTGGCAACTAACCACAGGGGTTGCGCTCGTTATAGGACTTAACCTGACACCTCACGGCACGAGCTGACGACAACCATGCAGCACCTTGCAAATTGCCCGAAGGAGAGGGTGTTTCCACCCCTGTCAATATGCATTTAAGCCCTGGTAAGGTTCCTCGCGTATCATCGAATTAAACCACATGCTCCACCGCTTGTGCGGGCCCCCGTCAATTCCTTTGAGTTTCAGTCTTGCGACCGTACTCCCCAGGTGGGATACTTATCACTTTCGCTGGGCCTCTCAGTCCTGTGCCGGACCGAAAAGCTAGTATCCATCGTTTACGGCGTAGACTACCAGGGTATCTAATCCTGTTCGCTACCTACGCTTTCGTCCCTCAGCGTCAGTACATTGTTGGCGACCTGCCTACGCGATCGGTGTTCTATGTAATATCTAAGCATTTCACCGCTACACTACATGTTCCGGCCGCCCCACAATGACTCAAGATCTTCAGTTTCAAAGGCAGTGCTACGGTTGAGCCGCAGCATTTCACCTCTGACTTAAAAATCCGCCTACGGACCCTTTAAACCCAATGATTCCGGATAACGCTTGCACCCTCCGTATTACCGCGGCTGCTGGCACGGAGTTAGCCGGTGCTTATTCTTACGGTACCGTCATCGGTGCTCACGAGCACCTTATTCTTCCCGTATAAAAGCAGTTTACTACCCATAGGGCATTCTTCCTGCACGCGGCATGGCTGGATCAGGGTTGCCCCCATTGTCCAATATTCCTCACTGCTGCCTCCCGTAGGAGTCTGGTCCGTGTCTCAGTACCAGTGTGGGGGATCTCCCTCTCAGGACCCCTACCCATCGTTGCCATGGTGTGCCGTTACCACACCATCTAGCTAATGGGACGCATACTCATCTATAACCACCGTAGTTTTAAAAAGAAAATGATGCCATCCTCTCTTACTATGGGGTGTTAATCCAAATTTCTCTGGGCTATACCCCTGTTATAGGCAGATTGTATACGCGTTACGCACCCGTGCGCCACTCGTCAGCGGATTGCAAGCAATCCCTGTTACCGTTCGACTTGCATGTGTTAGGCCTGCCGCTAGCGTTCATCCTGAGCCAGGATCAAACTCTTCATCGTGTGTCTTATATATCTCTCCACAATTAAAAAAAGTCTATCTCCAAAAGCTCATAAAACGAAATCATCGCTGTTTGTTGGTTTGTTTTGTTTTTATTCTCTGTCAATCAATATGTCAATGAACCAAAGTATCTTTCTTTAAAAAAAAATACCCCTCTTGATAAGTACAAGGGAATCGAACCCTATCCTAAGATCACCAGATTACTCTTCTTTACTATCCAGATTACTCTTCTTTACTATTCTTACTCTGAACGTCGCTCCCAAACCCCTGCCTGAAAGCGGGTGCAAATATACAATACTTTTTTAATTCAAAAGCAAACTTTTAAAAATAAAATTTGCCCCGTAGCATACACCCCCATCTCAAAAAAGACGGACCGCAAAGATACAACCATTACCTGCTTCTAAACAAACTTTTTCCCAAAAGAATTTAAAAGGAAACCACTCCACTTCTTCCCATAAAAAAACCTCCCGCTGAACGAGAGGTTCTATAGTTTGGAGTAGCGGTTAGACTACTTTGCGAATTTCTTATACTTGTTCTTGAACTTATCAATACGTCCTGCAGTATCTACCAATTTCGCCTTTCCGGTATAAAAGGGATGCGACGTACGTGAAATTTCTAATTTAACGAGCGGATAAGACTCTCCGTCTACCTCTAATGTTTCTCTTGTTTCTACAGCAGATTTAGCCAAAAAAACATCGTCGTTCGACATGTCCTTAAAAGCTACTACTCTAAAATTCTCTGGATGAATATCTTTTTTCATGGTCTGTACTTTAAATCGCTCTCAAATTTTGAGGTGCAAATTTACTCTTTTTTTAGAATATGCCAATAATTATAGAATAAATTATTTGGACAACACTCCGTAACGTTTTGATATCTTTGACAACTAACACCACATAACCAAAAAAACGAAACAATCATGTCTGAATCAACCGCTACCACCCCAGCAAAAGTAGCCTTAAATTTTGGAGTCCTTCTCGGAATCCTTTCCATCGTACAATCTGTCGTTGAATACGTCACCAACACCAATATTGATCGAGGTTGGGTCAATTCTCTCGTCGGATTCGCCATTCTTATCGGAGTCATTGTGTACGCTCTCAAAACCTACAAGTCCGGAAATGGCGGATTCATGTCTCTGAGTGAAGCACTGAAGACCGGAATGGGAACCGCAGCTATTGGCGGCCTTATTGGTGCGGTCTACTTTTATCTATTTGTCAGCTTCATCGAACCCACCTTTATCGATCAAATGATGGAAGCCCAACGGGAGGCCATGATCGAACAGAATGCCAATATGACGCAAGAGCAAATGGATCAGGCGATGACCATGACTGCGCGCTTTATGCAACCCTGGTTTATGGCAACCATTGCCCTCGTTTTCACTTTATTTTTCGGATTTATCGTTTCTTTGATTGCCGGATTGATCATGAAACGAGAAAATCCCTATCAAGAATAATCTATGCAAATATCCGTAGTAATCCCGCTGCTCAATGAACGGGATTCCTTAGATGAGCTTTATCATTGGCTTTCCGGCACGCTGGAGGCCAATGATTTTTTATACGAAATTCTATTTGTTGACGATGGTAGTACAGACGGATCCTGGGAGGTGCTGAGTACGCTTTCGCGAAAGCATACCGCCGTAAAAGCCATCCGGTTCAACCAAAACTACGGGAAATCACAGGCACTCCATGCGGGCTTCGCCGCTGCACAAGGCGAAGTGATCATTACTATGGACGCCGACCTGCAGGACAGTCCGGAAGAGATTCCGGAGCTGCACAGGCTCATCACTCAAGAAGATTACGATCTGGTATCCGGCTGGAAGAAAAAACGATACGATAACGTTTTTACCAAAAACATGCCCTCAAAATTATTCAATGCAGCCGCACGCCGCACCAGCGGAGTGCAATTGCATGATTTTAATTGCGGACTCAAGGCTTACCGAAAAGAGGTCGTAAAGAATATTGATGTACATGGCGAAATGCATCGCTACATACCTGTGTTGGCCAAAAATGCCGGCTATACGCGCATTACGGAAAAGGAAGTTACCCATCAGGCCCGAAAACACGGAAAGACCAAATTTGGCAGCGACCGATTCATCAACGGATTTCTCGATCTGATCACCATTTCGTTTATCTCTAAATTCGGCAAGCGTCCCATGCATCTTTTTGGAGCCCTGGGCGTACTCATGTTCTTCATTGGTTTTTTGCTCACCGTTTATCTGGGGGTAGACAAGCTAATTTTAGAGCCAGGAGGAAGACTACTAACGCAACGACCACAGTTCTATTTGGCTCTAGTAGCCATGATCCTGGGAGTTCAGCTCTTTATTGCCGGATTTCTGGGGGAGCTTATTCTACGCTCCAAGCAAAAGCAACAGCGCTACCTCATTGACCAAAAAATTGGGTTTTAGCGCCTGACCAGGGAGAAATGTCCGATGTACTCCTGAGTGCCTAGCTGAATGCGATACCAGTACTGTGCTGAAGGAGCCGGAGCCCCACGATAGGTGCCATCCCAACCGGCCTCCCTACTACTTAACGTCTTCATTAATTTCCCATAGCGGTCATAGATCGCTATAGAAAGCTGCTCGTAAAATTCAGGTTGGGTTACGTGCCAAACATCGTGTATTCCATCACCATTTGGAGTAAAATAATTGGGTGCCCCCTGCACGAATACCGTTCTCCTGAATTCGTTGCAGATGCCGTCCCTTGCAACCACCTGGTACAATCCTGGTGATACCTGCCTGAATTCAGCCCTGGCCACAAAGGTGGCTCCCCCATCGATAGAATACTCCGTAGATTCATTGCCACCACTGAACCGAATCGAGTTTTGCTGCTCAAAGTGGGTGGCATCTACCGATAGATCGAGCTCGGGAGCTGTAGTTACCTCAAAGACGACTTCCTGCGAACAACCCAGGCCGTTCCCAATGGAAACGCTGTAGGTCCCGGGTTGATCTACGGTAATACTTGACGTACTCTCCCCGTTGGACCAGTTATAGGAAGTGTAGGTATTGGTCAATGAGAGCATGACCGTGCCCACTGCCGGACATATAACCACATCTTGATCCTCCTCCTGAGGCGATGGCCTGATCTCCAATTGTACCTGGCCCACACCTAAACAATTATCGGCTGTACCCAGTCGGTAATAAAAGAGTGCGTTTTCTAAAGGAGGAATAACAAATTCGCCTTCCATAAAATTGATCGCTAATAAAGCATCCTCTACAGTCCGAAACACGCTTAGCTCATCAACATTAATCAATTGACTCAAATCTTCTCCTACCTGATCCAAGTTGACGATACTGGCCAAAGTACCCGGCCCCACATCACAGGCCGGTAAATTCACGGGATCAAAAAGTTCAGGAGGGGTAACTTCCAAGCGCAGGGGCACGATGGTGAAGCAGGTCGTATTTTCGAAAACCCGGGCATAGACAATTTGTCCATTAAATTCATTCGTGTAATTGTCAGCATTGATGAAATTTTCATCATTCTCAGCGTCCTCACGGGTACGATAGAAAAAAGCGGAGAAATTCCCTGCATTAGTCGTTAATATCGGAATCGCATTGCGCAGGTTAAAGGCTGAGATGCCATCATCAACTCCGTCTACATCGCACTGAATGAGTACCGCATCCGGGTTCGCAACGGGCGACGGACTGATCTCTACGTACTCCAGAAAGACTTTTGTAGGTCGATCTGTATAATTAACCGTGAGCGTTATCGTATAAACCCCCGGAGCACTGAACTGATGCGTCGGGTTCATAGCGGTTGAAAAATTAGTACTTCCACTGGCCGGGTCCCCAAAGTCCCAGGCCACACTGGTTATGCCATCCGCGTTTTCGATGGTGAATTCCGTATCCTGACCCAGACAAAAATTTTCGATGGTAACAATGGTTTCAAAAAACGATTGGATGAAAGGGGGTAATCCGTAGGATGCTGATCGGTCTCCCAGGGATACGCTGAAAGGTCTAAAATCAGCGGCATTACCCAATTCGTTGGGATTTCTGATGACAGAGAGTGAGGCCTCCGGAATGCTGTAATACAGTTTTTTGTCGGTCGCCAATTGTAAGGTACCGGCAAGATCGCTGGCAAAGGCGTTGTCGAGTGTGGCAATGGTAAATACAGAACTACGCACATCCAGCTGATTCAGGTCGAATTGATGGATCAAAAATTCAGCTGTTATTTCTCCCAAAGGAGTGTCTTGAATCGTTTTGGCACTGGAGTATAATTTGCTGCCATCAGGACTGAATTCTACTCCATAATACACCAGATCCTGGCCAAGATCGGTCTGGTTGGTCACCCTACCCGTTTCATTATCGAAGTCATAAAGAAGTAGTCTTCCGCCTAATTCGGGTTCCAATAAGGTATGAGCTATAGCGATCCTATTTCCTGTTGGCGAAGCTTTGATGGCTCCATGAATATTGTTGAAATCGTCAATGACCGGCCCAAGGGTCGAAACTACCGGAGTGGTGTTCAAACCGCTTTCTGATATTCTGTACGCGTAAAAAGCATTGCGATAATGAGTGATCATCCAGTAGCCTATGCCGTCGCTCGCAGCTACTCCAGTTACCTTTTCTGAACCTCGTGGAAGCAAATTGACATTTTTGGTGATGACATCACCTAAACCCGAATTACGGGTCATATCGATTACCGAATAATTGATACCATTGCCTCCATTGCCTTCCTGATACGCCTGCACCACATCGCTGGTAAATAGATAGTACTGACTGGGAATGGCGGGATGGGGAACGACCAGGGCACTTTGCGTCGCCGAAAAGCTTCCCTGTAATCCGGTTCCGTTCGGCATGACCTCATGCGCACGATTCCAAACCGTTCGTCCTTCCGTATAAAACAATAAGTTCCCCTCAGGCGTCGAAAAGGTTTCGCAGCCTTCTATGGTATTGATCTGCCCATCGAACAAAGGAACGGGTTGTCCGCTATTAAAATCCAAGCCGGCATTGTAACCAAAATACCAGTTGGAAGCCTCCCGCTGTGCGAAAAGCACGAGTGGGAATAGCATCAAACCACAAAGAATCAGTAATTTTTTATTCATAAATAACAGATTGTCAGCAAGATAGAAAATAGACAGGAATACCTAAAGGACTGCCTGTGAATCCCTATTTTTGTCGAAAGCATAGGACTAAAATAAAATAAGCATTGAAGACAGACGTGAACCAGCGAATCAGGCAATGGACCCGGGCCCCTTTTGATAAGGCCACTCAGAAAGAAGTTCAACAATTGATCGATACCGAAGACAATAGCCTGGAGGAACGTTTCTATAAAAGTCTGGAGTTTGGTACCGGCGGTATGCGAGGGGTCATGGGCGTAGGTACTAACCGGATCAATAAATATACCTTGGGAAAAAGCACTCAGGGACTTGCGAATTACTTGCATAAACAATTCCCAAACGAGCCGCTTCGTACGGTCATCGCCTATGATTGTCGGCACAATAGTCACAGCTTTGCACAAACGGTCGCTGAAGTCTTTTCCGCCAATGGCATTGAGGTGTTTCTGTTTACTGACCTTCGCCCTACTCCGGAACTCAGTTTTGCCGTGCGTTACTTGAAGTGCCAGTGTGGGATCGTACTCACGGCCAGCCACAATCCACCGGAGTACAATGGATATAAGGTGTACTGGCAAGATGGCGGACAATTGGTTCCACCACACGATCAGGCGATTATTGAAGAAGTAGACGCGCTGGATTACGATCAGATTAAATTTGAAGGACAGTTGGACCGCATCCACACTATCGGTCAGGAAGTGGATGAGGCTTTCTTAAAAAACAGTTTGGCTACAGCCAATTATGCTTCACAAGAACAACGAAAAGACCTCAAAGTCGTCTTTACGGCCTTGCACGGAACTTCGATTACCATGGTGCCACCGGTACTGGAACGCGCAGGCTATACCCAACTTCATTTAGTAAAAGAGCAAAGCGTGCCCAACGGGGACTTCCCCACCGTTGATTCGCCCAATCCGGAAGAACCGGAAGCCCTGGCTATGGCTTTAGCACTAGGCGTCGAAACGCAGGCTGATATTGTAATTGGAACAGACCCCGACTGTGATCGTCTTGGCGTTGCTGCCAGAAACCAGGCAGGCGAGCTGAAATTATTGGACGGAAACCAAACCATGGTGCTTCTGACCGATTTTTTACTCACTCAATACCTTAATCAAAATCCGGCCAAAGGGAACGAGTTCATTGCCTCGACCATCGTATCCACTCCGCTCATGCAACGTTTGGCCGATCACTATGAGCTGCGTTACCTGGAAGGCCTGACCGGCTTTAAATGGATCGCCAAAATGGTCAAAGACCACCCGGAACTTCATTTTCTTGGTGGCGGCGAAGAAAGCTTTGGTTATATGGTAGGAGATTTTGTTCGGGATAAGGATGCCGTGACCGCTACCCTTCTGGCCTGTGAGATGGCTGCGGCTTATAAATCGGCTGGAAAAACCCTTTTTGATCAACTCAAAACCATCCATATTCAACACGGTTTTTACCTAGAGGACCTTACCGCGCTTGTCAAAAAAGGCATTGAAGGAGCCCAGAAGATCAAACAAATGATGATCGATTTGCGCAAAGAGCCTTTAAAAACGATCAATGGCTCTGCCGTGATCCGCATGGAAGACTATCAAAGTCAAGTAGCGACCGACCTGCTGAACGGTGAACAAAGTAGGATTGATCTTCCCAAATCCAATGTTTTGATCTACTATACCGCTGATGGCAGTAAAATTGCCGCTCGACCCAGCGGGACCGAACCCAAAATTAAATTTTACATCAGTGTACACGAAGATAAGGTGACCGCTGAATCGTATGACAATACGGCCGAAGTGCTCCAAAAGCGTATTCGTGGTATAAAAAGTGAGTTTGACCTCGACTAATTAAATTCCTTCCTTCTAAGGGAAGCACCCAATGTACCATGAGTTACTTTAGAAAAATCCTAGAATACGCAAGGCCTTACAAGAAGTATGCGATCCTGAATATCATCAGTAATGTCTTTTACGCCATCTTCTCCACCTTGTCTTTCCTGGCTTTTATACCTATGCTGGAAGTACTTTTTCAGGTAAGAAAGCCCATTAAAATTCGGCCGGAGTGGACAGACGAGATCTCGCTGAAGGACTATGCCATGAACAGTGCTAACTATTTGTTGAATAGACAGGTTGATGAATACGGACCCATCGCTGCCCTGGTCAGCATCTGTATGGCGGTGATTATCTTGTTTTTCTTCAAAAACCTATTCAATTACCTAGCATTGTACTTTGTTACCTTCCTGCGTAATGGGATGTTGGAAGACATTCGCAATGCGGTCTACGCCAAGCTGGTCACTTTACCGGTTTCCTTTTTTTCTGAGAAACGCAAAGGGGACTTTATTGCGCGCATTACGGGGGATGTACAGGAAATTCAAAATTCCTTTTTGAGTATGCTGGAAATGTTTGTCAAAGAACCGCTTACGCTACTATTTACCTTAGGGGCCATGATCGTGATCAGTCCCCAGCTGACCCTTTTTGTCTTTATATTTTTACCCATCTCCGGTCTGATCATTTCCTCCATTGGAAAAAAGCTCAAATCACGATCCACCAAAGCCCAGCAGGAAAATGCGTATTTTTTGTCCATCGTGGAAGAAACCTTATCCAGCCTAAAAATCATCAAAGGATTTAATGCCGAACGACGCTTTACGGAAAAATTTGAAGATTCGACCGGCCGACTGCGACGTATCATGAATGGACTGCTGAACCGCCAAGGCCTGGCCTCTCCCATGAGCGAATTTTTGGGAGTGGTGGTGATCACCATCATCCTCTGGTTTGGAGGCCGCATGGTCTTAGTTGATAAAACCATGGAGGCTTCGACCTTTATCGGTTTTCTGGTCCTGGCCTACAATATCCTCACTCCGGCCAAGGCCATTTCCAAGGCAACCTATAGTGTTCAAAAGGGAAATGCCGCTGCAGAGCGGGTCTTAGAAGTGATCGAGACCCCTTCCCACATTGTTGATGCTCCAGATGCTGTAGAGTTGTCCGCTTTCGCGAAAGCGATCACCCTGGAAAACGTAAGCTTTCAATACGAGGAGGAAAAAGTATTGAAGAATTTCAGTGTCACTGTGCCTAAAGGGCATACCGTGGCTCTGGTGGGGCAAAGCGGAAGTGGAAAAAGTACCATTGCCAATCTGGTGACCCGCTTTTATGATGTAAACAGCGGCTCCATCCGTATTGATGGGCAGGATATTCGCCAGGTGACCAAAAAATCCCTGCGTAGCTTGATGGGCCTGGTTACTCAGGATAGTATTCTATTCAATGATACGGTACGTGGCAATCTGCAATTGGGCAAGCCCGATGCTACGGATGAAGAATTGATCGATGCACTCAAAATTGCGAACGCCTGGGAGTTTGTACAGGAGTTGCCCAAAGGCCTGGACACCAACATTGGGGACAGCGGGAATAAACTGAGTGGCGGACAGAAACAACGGCTTTCCATTGCACGAGCGGTCCTTAAAAATCCACCTTTGATGATTCTGGATGAGGCTACTTCGGCTTTGGACACCGAAAGTGAACGAGCAGTGCAAAAAGCTTTGGAGAACATGATGCAGAACCGTACCAGTATTGTGATCGCCCATCGTCTCTCCACCATACAGAACGCCGATTTGATCGTGGTGATGCAAAAGGGAGAAATCGTAGAACAAGGAAAACATCAGGAGTTGATGAGTTTGGGCGGAGTGTACAGTAAACTGGTAGCCATGCAGTCGCTGGATTGATAAAAAGAAAAAGCGGAACCAGTGGTTCCGCTCTTCTTGTAGGTTCCGTCACACTATTTGGGGCGCAGTGTAACGGCTTTTAATCAACATTCAAATTACCAATTTTGATTTGGGGTAAAAAAGGCATTTTGTTTTTATCAACGATGTAAATATAGAACGGCTTTTTGATTCTTGCAACAAAAATTTGCTTTTTATCGATGTCGATGTGTATTTCATCGATGTTTTACCTACTTTTGGCCAACTAATATACTTGTTATCAGTAAGTTAAAATTTTACAGGCAAATATGTTAAAATTCAAACCTTTTGGTATTCGCAGCATCTAAGACCCAAAACCCCTTTGTTGAATAGGTATCAGACTGAAGACGTATTGGTAAAAGCCCTGCAGCAAGGGGATCATTCGGCCTACCCGGAATTTATGCGCTTGTATAAGGAACGCTTGTATTGGCATGTGCGGAAGATCGTACTGAATCACGATGATGCTGATGATGTGCTGCAAAACACCTTTATCAAAGTATTCCGCAGCATTGATCGGTTTGAGGCACAAAGTAAATTATATACCTGGGTGTATCGCATCGCTACCAATGAAGCTTTAAGTTTTATACGGAAACGGTCCAAACTTCAGGGCATCCCTATGGAAGAAGTTCAACAACAGGCGGCAGCACAGCTTAGCAGCGATCCTTATTTCAATGGTGACCGTGCTCAGTTGCAGTTACAAAGAGCCATTGCAGAGCTCCCCTCCAGGCAACAACTGGTGTTTAATATGAAGTACTTTGAAGAAATGAAGTATCGGGAAATTGCCGACGTGCTGGAGACCAGTGAGGGCAGTTTAAAAGCCAGTTATCATCACGCCGTAAAAAAAATTAAACAGTATTTAGAACAACATCCTTAAACGTTTTAGGCGTACCTACGTCTTACCATTATGAATCTGAACGATCAGTATAAGGCCAATAAAGGAGGATTTAAAGTTCCAGAATCCTATTTTGATCAGCTTGAGCAGGAGGTGCTCGACCGCTGGGAGCTGGAGTCCGGATTGCCGGAATCCAGTGGTTTCGGCCTGCCGGAAAATTATTTCGATCAACTAGTTCCTAAAGTCCCGGAGATCCGTAAACCCTCACCAAAGGTCCGTTTGCTGAAGTCCCCTACTCTCCTTTGGCTGGCGGCCACTGCAGCCGTGATCGCCCTCTTGATTGCCGTAGTGCTTCCGACCAGAACACAGGCCTTAGCGAGTCCGGATCTGGCCAGTATAGAAGCCTATTTGCTGGACTACCCTTCCCTGTACGAAATCGATGAGTTGACCGATCAAGTGGATATGACGAACCTCTCTTATGAATTACCGGGATCCATAAACGATTCCTTACTTTTAGATCTAATTGAATATGAAATTGATACCTATGAACTCCCGCTTGACCATTATTAAGTGTTATCTGATCGCCCTTTGCGGCTTATTACCCGTTCTGGCTCCTGCACAAGATGCACGTCAGGATCGGGTGGAAGCTTTTCGGATCGCCTTTCTGACCCGACAATTGGATCTGGACAGCAAGGAGGCTCAGGAGTTCTGGCCGGTGTACAACCGCTATAATGAACAAATGCAGGAACTGGGAAGACTGGAGCGTCAGACCTTGACCGATAAAGAACCGGACATCAGCAGTCTCACCGAAGAACAAGCAAAGGCATACCTGCAAAAATTGATGCGTTTGGAAGAAGATCGATTCCGACTCAAAAAGGACTTGGTGAACGATCTGCAACAAGTGCTACCGGCGCGCAAGATCATTCGACTGCAACTGGCAGAACAACGTTTTAAACGAGAATTACTGCAGCGATTAAGTCAGCGACGGAAAAATCGACCCTAATCAAGAGACGATTTCCGCTTAAATTTTAGCTTGGCGATACGGTTTTTGCCCGCAGCGAATCCTACACTGTCATTGATCAGCTGTACGGTATAAAATCCCTCCTTGCTTAATTCTTTCCAACTACTCCCAAAATCTGCACTGTACGAGATCCCGGTAAAACCGGCTACGATGAGCTCATTTCCGTCCCTATCCGGAAAGAAAGCTATATCACTTTTATAACCGGGACCACTTCCCTCACTGACCAGGGCCCACGATCGTCCCCCATTCAGAGTGACGGCTACATTGCCTCGATTGTCTTCTGGTTGAGTATAATCACCTCCTACGATCATCCCTTGTTGTTTATCAAACATAGCCATAGCATACCCACCCTGAGTAGATTTGCCTTGCTGCAGCGGAGTCTCATAAACGCTCCAGCTTCGGCCGCGATCAGCGCTGTAGTAAACCCGACTGGCGCCCCCTCCGGATAATAGCCAAACGGCATCATTCCCCAGGGCTATATTGCTGTTACTTGCCGCAAAGGCCGCCTCATCGGGTTGGACAGCAGGTAAACGATCACAGGGTAATTTTTCCCACACCTTTCCTCCATTCCGGGTGATCAACACGGATAAACAATTTTCGGTCGGGTCGCCCATGGCGATGCCCTCCTGGGTATCCCAAAAAGCCAAAGCATCGTAAAATACGGTGGGATGCACTTCTTCATACACCGTCTGAAATTGCAACTCTTCGGTATTGGCGCGATACAGAATGGCCGGATTCCCAATGGTAATCAATGAAATAGGCTCGCCAATGTCCTGCTCGCCACCAGGTGAGGAAGTTTGCTGACGCCCGAGCGCCAGGGCCCTAAAAGCCAACTGATCTACAGCCAGACTGTCCGGAGGAGTGATTCGAAAGGATTCCCGCTTAATCAATTGATCCTGATCGATGGTTAAGCGTCCAGCCTGCCCTCCCGATCCTCCATAATAAAGATAAAAGCGCTCCTCATCCAGTTGCTTTACCTCCAACGCCCGAATGCTCACCGAATCAGTCCATAAAATCTGTACCTCCATCTCTGTGACCGCGGGTCGTTTCGCGGATTTTGATTGGCAACTGATCATCAGCAGTTTAAGCAAGAGCTTCACGTACTTCATAAACTATTTTCTTTGCCTAAAACTAATTCAATTGTAGCCTAAAGCAATA
Source organism: Flavobacteriaceae bacterium YJPT1-3 (assembly GCA_029866965.1). Taxonomy (GTDB): domain Bacteria; phylum Bacteroidota; class Bacteroidia; order Flavobacteriales; family Flavobacteriaceae; genus Croceiramulus; species Croceiramulus getboli. The sequence continues at coordinate 2,747,015 of CP123444.1, forward strand.
CCTTTGCCGCTCAAATTGAACTATGCGCTTACACCGAAATTTAGTCTTTGCCGCCATCGACGCACTTCACTTGATCTTTAATGAAGAAAAGCAAGCTGACAAAGTCTTGCAAAACACTTTGAAGAGAGATAAACGTTGGGGTTCGCGAGATCGTGCCTTCATTGCAGAAACGGTCTATGACATCGTTCGTTGGAAGCGCTTATATGCAGAGATCGCCGACATTGGCACGCATTACGATCGTGAAAATCTCTTTCGCATGTTTACGGTTTGGGCCACCTTAAAAGGCATCACCTTACCGCAGTGGCCTCAATTTGAAGGAACACCCACCCGTAGGATCAAAGGTCGTTTTGACGAGCTTTCGCAAATACGAAAATACCGCGAATCCATTCCTGACTGGCTAGATGAACTTGGAGCACAGCAATTGGGTAAGAAATGGGATCAGGAGATCGCTGTCCTCAATGAGCAGGCTCCGGTCATTCTAAGAACCAACACCCTAAAAACAACTCGCGAGCAGCTACAGGAACAACTCCAGGAAGAAGGTGTTCTTGCTCATATCCAAAAAGGATATCCCGATGCGCTGGCGCTGGATGAACGACAAAATGTATTTACCACCAAGGCATTTAAAGAAGGTCTCTTTGAAGTACAGGATGCCTCTTCACAATTGGTCGCCCCGTTACTCGATGTAGCACCCGGCATGCGGGTAATCGATGCCTGTGCCGGTGCCGGCGGAAAGACGTTACATCTGGCCGCATTGATGGAAAACAAAGGTCAAATCATTGCCCTTGATATCTATGCCAACAAATTAAAAGAACTCAAGCGAAGAGCACGCCGGGCGGGCGCTCATAATATCGAACCCCGGGTGATCGACACGACCAAGGTCATCAAAAAATTGTACGACAGTGCTGACCGGGTATTGATTGACGCCCCCTGCACCGGTCTGGGAGTTTTACGAAGAAATCCTGACGCCAAATGGAAATTGAGTCAGGAGTTCGTGCAGGAGATCACTCAAACACAACAGGAACTCCTTCAGAAATACAGTCGGATGGTGAAGGAAGGCGGAAAATTGGTTTATGCCACCTGTTCCATATTGCCTCAAGAAAATCAGGATCAGGTCAAAACCTTTTTAGCCAGCGAAGCCGGAGCTTCCTTTCAACTGTTGGATCAGCGTATAGTAAGTCCTCATGCCAGTGGCTTTGATGGATTCTACATGGCACTGATGTCAAAGCAATAATTATTCGAACTCCCGATGTACAGGCCTCAACAGTAATGGGCTGGCCGTTGCGATCAGACGGATGGCTGACGGACGAGCGGAACACTGTGCTCACTGGCTCTTTGAATGACCTCATGGCGTTAATATCTTTTTAATAACGCAGCGTAGATTCAGGACTTTGAGCTTCTTTAAAGTCTCTTGAAAATCGTAATTTCGGGCTTTTAAAAATACACCTCCGATGATCCATTTTTTCGGTAATCCAGACCAAACCATATACGCCGTCCAAAGCCTTCAATCGTTTTCTGCTGAGGATGTTGAAAAATTGAACTGGCTGTTTGGCGAAGCACCTCATATTGAATCGGCGTCTATTGACGCTTTTTTTATTGGTCCCCGAGCTACCATGATTACGCCCTGGAGCACCAATGCCACTGAGATCACTCAAAATATGGGCATAGCCGGAATCATTCGCATCGAACAATTCCAGGGCTGTAGCGCTGACTATGAGGAGTACGATACTATGCTTTCACAAAAATACGAAGGACTGGATCAGGCGCTCTTTACGATTGCGGTAACCCCGGAAGAGATCCTCGAGATCGAAGACATTGCGGGCTATAATGAACAAGAAGGTTTGGCCCTGTCTCCAGAGGAGATCGACTACTTGAAGCAGGTGTCGGAACGCATCGGACGCCGACTCACCGATTCTGAGGTTTTTGGATTTAGTCAGGTCAATTCAGAGCATTGCCGGCATAAGATCTTCAATGGCACTTTTGTCATTGATAATGAGGAGAAGCCAAGTTCGCTGTTTAAACTGATCAAAAAAACAACGGCTCAACATCCCAATGGCGTGGTGTCCGCCTACAAGGACAATGTGGCCTTTTTGTCCGGTCCTAAGGCTGTACAATTTGCTCCGGTGAAGGCTGATGTACCCGACTTCTACAAAGAACAGGAATTCGACAGTGTGATCTCGCTCAAGGCAGAAACCCATAATTTCCCCACCACGGTGGAACCCTTCAATGGGGCCGCTACCGGTTCAGGTGGTGAGATCAGAGACCGTCTAGCAGGAGGAAAAGGGTCGATTCCCCTGGCAGGGACTGCTGTGTACATGACCGCCTATTCCCGCCTGGAAGAGCAGCGCCCCTGGGAGAATGTACCGGCGCGAAACTGGTTGTACCAAACGCCCTTGGACATATTGATCAAGGCTTCCAATGGAGCCTCTGATTTTGGAAATAAATTTGGGCAGCCTTTGATCAATGGTTCCATACTCACCTTTGAACATCAGGAACATGACCGCATGCTGGGTTACGATAAAGTGATCATGCAGGCTGGTGGTATTGGATACGGCAAACGCGAACAAGCACAAAAAGACACGCCTCAACAAGGCGATCAGATCATCGTGATGGGTGGAGAGAACTACCGCATCGGAATGGGTGGAGCGGCAGTCTCCAGTGCCGATACCGGAGCCTTTTCCAGCGGTATCGAGCTGAATGCCATCCAGCGTTCCAATCCCGAGATGCAGAAAAGAGCGGCAAATGCCATACGGGGGCTGGTAGAAAGTAAACACAATCCTATCATCTCCATTCATGACCACGGCGCCGGGGGTCATTTGAATTGTCTTTCTGAACTGGTAGAAGAGACCGGCGGAGAGATCGATCTTGATCAATTACCCGTAGGGGATCCCACCCTTTCCAGTAAGGAGATCATCGGGAATGAATCTCAGGAGCGCATGGGGCTGGTCATCGGCAAGCAAGATACGGCCTACCTGAAACGAGTTGCAGAACGGGAACGAGCCCCTCTTTACGAAGTAGGAGAGGTAACCGGCGATCATCGCTTTACTTTTCGATCAAAAACGACCGGGAAAAGTCCGATGGATCTGGACTTGCACGACATGTTCGGGAGCTCTCCACAGACGGTGATGCGCGATACCACGATCAAGCGTGATTACGAAGAGGTCCATTATAGCCTGGAGCATTTTCATGATTACCTGGAGGCGGTTCTACAATTGGAGGCCGTGGCTTGTAAGGACTGGCTGACGAATAAAGTCGATCGCTGTGTGGGTGGTCGGGTAGCCAAGCAGCAATGCGCCGGTCCCCTCCAATTACCCCTAAACAATCTGGGTGTGATGGCCCTTGATTTCAAAGGAAAAGAAGGCATTGCAACGGCCATGGGGCACGCACCGGTCAGTGCCTTGATCGATCCCGTTGCCGGAAGCCGAAATGCAATTGCTGAAGCGCTGACCAATCTGGTCTGGGCCCCGCTCGAAAACGGATTACAATCGGTATCCTTGTCGGCCAACTGGATGTGGCCCTGTAATAATCCCGGAGAAGACGCTCGCCTGTACGAGGCCGTTAAAAGCATTTCTGATTTTGCCATCGAGCTTGGCATCAATGTACCCACCGGTAAGGATTCCTTATCCATGAAACAGAAATATCCGGACGGTGAAGTACTGGCCCCGGGTACGGTGATCATTTCGGCAGCCGGACATTGTAAAGACATTAAGAAAGTAGTAGAACCAGTATTGCAGTATGGTGGCAGTTCGTTGTATTATCTACGGATGTCAAGCGATTCCTTCAAGTTGGGCGGCAGTTCATTTGCCCAGATAAGAAATAAAGTAGGTCGTGAAACGCCCTCGATCAAGGATGCGTCCGCTTTCGCGAAAGCGTTCTCAACACTACAACAAGCCATTGACGAGAATTTAATTCTGGCAGGGCATGATGTGGCCAGCGGAGGTCTGATCACGACCCTACTAGAAATGTGCTTCCCAACTCCCGGAGTGGGCGCTACCTTCGACTTAAACGGCCTTGAGGAAACTGATCTGATCAAACTTCTATTTGCTGAAAATGCCGGGGTGGTCATTCAAGCCAGCAAGGATGATGCGCTGGAAGCGCTGTTTGATGATAATCAGGTATCCTTAACCCGCATCGGGCAACCTACCAATAAGGAAGAGTTAGTGCTTCGCAACCACGGCGTCGAACTAGGCCTGAATATTCCTTCCTTGCGAGACACCTGGTATAAGACTTCCTATCTTTTGGATCGGAAACAAACCGCAGCTGAGCTGGCCAAAGTGCGCTACGATAATTATGCACAACAACCATTAGCCTTTCGCTTCTCCCCAGAGTTTGACGGTCATTTACCCTCCAACAAAATGGATGTAGAACGACCAAAAGCAGCAATTCTTAGAGAAAAAGGAAGCAATTCAGAACGCGAGATGGCCAATGCCATGTATTTGGCCGGTTTTGATGTGAAAGACGTCCATATGACCGATTTGATCAGTGGACGGGAAACTTTAGAAGATATACAATTCATCGGTGCCGTAGGTGGCTTTAGCAATTCTGATGTCCTAGGTTCAGCCAAAGGCTGGGCCGGAGCGTTTAAATACAATGAAAAAGCACGAACCGCTTTAAAGCGCTTTTTCGAACGGGAAGACACCCTGTCGATTGGGATCTGCAATGGCTGTCAATTATTCATGGAATTGGAATTGATCCATCCGGAGCATGAGCAACACGGGAAGATGACCTATAACGATTCCGGGAAACACGAAAGCGCCTTTACCAGTGTAGAGATTGGCGAGAATCGCTCGGTTATGCTTGGGAATATGCAGGGTGCTCAGTTGGGCGTCTGGATCTCCCATGGCGAGGGAAAATTTGAACTGCCATTGGATCGGGAACACTATCACATCGTCGCAACCTACGGTTACGAGCAGTATCCTGCCAATCCTAACGGATCGACTTACAATACAGCCATGCTCTGTGATAAGACCGGAAGACATTTGGTCACCATGCCGCATATCGAACGATCTATTTTCCCCTGGAACTGGGCCTACTATCCACGCCATAGAACGGACGAGGTGAGTCCGTGGCTGCAGGCGTTCCGCAATGCCAGAAGTTGGATTTTGGAAAATTCGTAACTTGGCACACCCAAATAGGTGTACTATGAACAATCGGCTACTGCTCGCCTGCTGTTTGCTGTTGACGAGTCTGCTATTCGCTCAGCAACCTCAAGTCTATAAGCGTGCTAAAGTATATTACAGTAGCCCGGAAGGTCTTGAACGCTTAGCTCAAGCAGGGATCCCTGTGGATCACGGAATCCACAAGCGCAACACCTTTGTTATTTCTGACTTTTCCACTTCTGAAATTGCACAAATAGAGCGATCGGGCTACCGTTTGGAGGTCTTGGTAGAAGACGTTGATCAAGAATATCAAGAACGTAAAGAAAACGCAATTACCCCCGATCTATCAAAAAATGCAGGGTGTCAGAACAATACCATCGACTATGCGACCCCGGTAAATTACAAGTCGGGCTCCATGGGAGGTTATCTGAACTATCAGGAAGTGCTGGATGAATTAGATGCCATGCGAGCGCTTTATCCCGATTTGATCACTACCCGTGCTGACGTTGGGAGTTTTACAACCAATGGTACGGCTCCGGCCGGTTATGATCTCGATATTCCCATTGGCGGCAACTCCATACAGTGGGTGCGTATCTCTAACAACGCGGATGTGGATGAAGCAGAATCCGAAATTCTCTATACTGCTCTTCACCATGCGCGGGAGCCCAACTCCATGCAGCAGCTTATTTTCTTTATGTGGTATTTACTTGAAAATTACGAGAGTGATCCTCAGGTAAAATACCTGCTCGACCAGACCGAACTCTATTTCATCCCGGTGGTCAATCCGGATGGATACCTGTATAATCAATATACCAATCCTGATGGAGGCGGTAACTGGAGAAAGAATCGATTCAACGCCTATGGGGTCGATAACAACCGGAATTACGATTATTATATCAACGGTGACCCCGGGATGGGCATCTGGGGAGGCGATGGAGCCTCCAGCGATACTAATAATGGGACCTATCACGGACCGGCTCCATTCAGTGAACCCGAAAACCAGGCGATCAAATTTTTTGTGGAACAACACGAATTTGTGGCGGCTCTTAACAATCACAGTTTTGGAAATCTTTTGCTCTATCCTTTTGGGTATACCGCCAACACCCCTTCTTCAGAAGACGCCCTGTTTCAACGTATCTCAGAACGAATGGTCAGTCAAAACGGTTACGCCAATATACTCGCCTCTGAGCTGTACAGTGCGGCCGGTGACAGTGATGATTTTATGTACGGCACGGTTGGTACGCATGACAAGATATACGCCATGACCCCTGAAATTGGATCCACTTTTTGGCCTACTCCGGCGGAGATCGAAGGCATCAATAAAGCGATGGTATTCCACAATCTGGAATTGGGCTTTATGGTTAATCCCTATGCTATTGGTGTAGATCAGGGCACAACCTTCGTCGACGCCACTACCTTTGAGGTGCCTTACGAACTACAAGTATTGGGCTTGATCACCGGTGGACAGGACTTCACGGTAAGCCTAGTCCCAGTGACCAGCAACATCATCAGCACAGGTCCCTCCAATACATATGCTAACCGAATGACGGGAGAGGTGCTAAGCGACGCCCTAACTGTGACCTTAGCTAATGATATCCAAAACGGAGAAGAGATCCTGATGGACCTGGTCGTGAGCAATGGTCAACTGGAACAACGATCTCGGGTGCGCCGAATCTATGGGGCTATTGCGACCGTCTTCCAGGATATGGGAAACTCTGTCACTGCTAATTTCGATAATGAAGGTTGGGGAACCACTACCAGTGATTTTGTATCGCCCTCCTCCTCCATCACCGATTCTCCATCCGGCAATTACAGCGCTAACAGCACTAAATACCTCACCCTCAATCAAACGATCGATCTTACAGATGCCGTTGCTGCCCGGGTTTCTTTTCATGCACGCTGGGAAATAGAAGACGGTTGGGATTATGTTCAGTTTGAAGCCTCGGTGGATGGTGGTATTAGCTGGATTCCCCAGTGTGGAAACTATTCCAACGGCGGCAGCACCAACGGCACCCAGCCCATCGGAGAACCCCTCTATGATGGCACGCAGCTGGATTGGGTTTTAGAGGAAATTGATTTATCCGACTACCTGGGAAGTACGGTTCTCTTCCGATTTGAATTTGTTAGCGATCCTGCGGTTAATTTGGATGGCTTTTATTTTGATGATCTGCAGGTAGATGTAGTGGAAAGCAACTTAGGCCTACCTGAATCCGAATCTCTGCAATTCGAGTTATTTCCCAATCCTGCGACCGATATCGTTACTCTACAAGCCCCTCCCGGTAACTATCAGGCAAGTCTATACACGATACAGGGTCAACAACTGATGCGTCAGGAATTTGTAGGTAAGACCACCTTTGACCTTCAGCAACTAGCCAGCGGTCTCTACTTCGTCTCTGTTATGCATGAAGGAAGGACCGTTACCTTTAAGCTTATTAAAGAATAGGTCGATTTCGTCAAACTAGAAGTCGCACGATTTAGGCGCGATCGAAAGCCTGTAGATGGTCTAGTAATTTCAAAGATTGACAAAAAATATGGCCTAATTTTCCTATTTTGCAGCTACAATAGGTAAATAACTCATGAATATTAAACGACTCTTCGATTTTCCTCATCATCAACTGGAACAGCAGAACCTGGAGAAAGCACTGGTTACCAAGTACAACGGCGAATGGGTGGCCACCTCTACGCAGGAATATATTGACCAGGCCAATTGCATCAGCCGAGCCTTACTGCGGCTGGGCGTAGTTCCGAATGAAAAGATCGCCCTGATCTCGATGACCAATCGTACCGAGTGGAATATCATGGACATTGGCATTCTGCAGACAGGGGCTCAAAATGTACCCATTTATCCAACCATCTCTGAAGAAGATTATGAGTATGTACTTAACCACAGCGAGTCGACCTATTGTTTTGTGAGCTGTCAGGAAGTACTCGAAAAAGTGAATGCGATTAAAGATAAAGTCCCTTCCCTAAAAGAGGTGTATAGCTTCGACTCCATCAACGGTTGCAAAAATTGGAAAGAGGTGCTTGATCTTGGGCAGGATGACTCTAATCAGAAGGAAGTGGAGGCCCGCATGGCCGCGGTAACGGAAGATGATCTGGCTACCCTGATCTACACTTCTGGAACGACCGGCCGCCCTAAAGGGGTCATGCTTTCTCATAAGAACATTGTAAGTAATGCTTTAAATAGTTCAGAGCGTCTTCCAATTGCAGATGGCACGGCCAGAGCTTTGAGCTTTCTTCCGGTTTGCCATATTTACGAGCGCATGCTGATGTACCTCTATCAGTACAGAAGTGTTAATATCTATTTCGCTGAGTCTCTGGAAACCATAAGTGAAAACCTAAAAGAGGTAAGTCCGCACGTGATGACCGCAGTACCTCGACTCTTGGAGAAGGTGTACGACAAGATCATCGCCAAGGGAGCCGACCTGACCGGCGTGAAACGAAAGCTGTTTTTTTGGGCAGTAGATGTAGGACTTAAGTACGAGCCCTATGGCCAGAACGGTTGGTGGTACGAGCAAAAATTAAAGCTTGCGCGAAAGCTGATCTTCAGTAAATGGAAGGAAGCTTTGGGAGGAGAATTGGAATTGGTCGCTTCGGGTAGTGCTGCCCTACAGCCCCGATTGGCACGCGTTTTTAATGCCGCTGAGATCGGACTGATGGAAGGCTATGGCCTCACCGAAACTTCTCCGGTGATCTCGGTCAATGACATGAGGAATGGAGGTTTTCGTATTGGCACCGTGGGGCGCCCCATTCCGGACACGGAAGTAAAGATCGCTGACGATGGAGAGATCCTATGTAAAGGCCCGCAAGTAATGATAGGGTATTATAAAGATCAGGAAAAAACAGATGAGGTTTTGATCAACGGATATTTCCACACCGGTGATATTGGAGAGATCGATCCCGATGGGTTCTTACGAATTACTGATCGTAAGAAGGAAATGTTCAAAACTTCCGGTGGCAAATACGTGGCTCCACAATTGATCGAAAATATGATGAAGCAATCCCGCTTTATCGAGCAGATCATGGTGGTGGGCGATGGAGAAAAAATGCCAGCAGCCATCATTCAGCCTAATTTTGAATTTGCCCGGGAGTGGGCCGAAAAGAAAGGTCTTAAATTAGGCGCTTCCAATGAGGAATTGATCGCTAATCCAAAATTAATCGAGCGCATCCAGCAGGAAGTGGACACACACAACGAACGTTTCGGTAAGTGGGAACGGGTAAAACGCTTTGAGTTAACCCCCGATATTTGGAGTATTGATGATGGCCATCTCACGCCTACCATGAAATTAAAACGCCGCGTGGTGAAGGATCGCTATATCCATCTTTATAACAAAATCTACGAACACCAGAATTAAAACGCACTAGCCGTTTTAAGCACAAAGTCCTTACTCCTCTCCTCTGAAGATCGGCGGCGATTGACGTCAGCATTCGAACGGTAGAGTTCACAGAGATAACTATGAATTTGCCAATTTTTAAGGGTAATGACTGTGAATTTGACACCTACACCCTTTTCCATTTAATTATTTAGCAGTCTAACTTAAATTTTTTACTTATTTACTATGCATGCATAGTATATTTTAGTATTTTTGAAGCTCAAGATTTGGCTATGCAAGAAATGACCATTGACCATGCTTTACGGGCCACCTGGCAAGCAGTCACTAAAATGTACAATGAGCAGGCAGCTCAGTTCGACAGCACCATGGCCACCGGATTTGCACTACTCAGCATTGATCCGGATGAAGGCACTCCGTCCACGGCTTTAGGTCCGCGAATGGGCATGGAAGCGACCAGCCTTTCGCGAACGCTAAAATCGATGGAGCAAAGAGGATTGATTGAACGTCGTCCTAATCCTGAAGATGGTCGCGGAGTACTGATCTATTTGACCGATTTCGGTAAAGAAAAAAGAGCCTATTCTAAAGAACGTGTACTCACGTTTAACGCCGCGGTCCGCAACCGCGTAGCTCCAGAAAAAATCGAACATTTTTTTGAGACCATTGAAGCCATAAATGACCTCATACAGAATAAAAAGATATTTAACCAAAACGAAGAACTAGCATCAAAAGAATGAGCAAACGTAGAATCAAAAAAGTAGCAGTAATTGGATCTGGTATCATGGGAAGCGGGATTGCTTGCCATTTTGCCAACATTGGTGTAGAGGTACTCTTGTTGGATATAGTACCTCGCGAATTGACGGATAAAGAAAAGGCGAAAGGCCTTACCCTCGAAGACGAGGTGGTACGCAATCGCCTGGTCAATGAATCCTTGCAGAACGCGCTAAAGTCTAAGCCCTCTCCTATCTATCACAAAGATTTCGCTAATCGTATCGCTACCGGCAATATGGAAGATGATATCGCCAAGGTAAGTGAGGTCGATTGGATCATAGAGGTGGTCGTGGAGCGCCTGGATATTAAGAAACAGGTCTTCGAAAAATTAGAACAACACCGCACCCCGGGCACCCTGATTACCACGAACACGTCGGGGATCCCTATTAAATTCATGAATGAGGGGCGCAGTGAAGACTTTCAAAAACACTTCTGCGGTACGCATTTCTTCAATCCTGCCCGCTACCTGAAGCTTTTTGAGATCATACCGGGCCCAAACACCGATCAGGAAGTGCTTGATTTCTTGAATGGTTATGGTGAGAAATTCTTAGGAAAAACCAGCGTGGTCGCTAAAGATACTCCCGCATTTATTGGAAATCGAATCGGGATCTTCAGCATCATGAGTCTTTTCCACACCGTTAAGGAAATGGGGATGACCGTGGAAGAAGTAGACAAATTGACCGGACCGGTTATTGGAAGGCCAAAGTCTGCCACCTTCCGTACCGTTGATGTAGTAGGATTGGACACCTTGGTCCATGTGGCTAATGGTATTCATGAAAATTGTCCGGATGATGAGCGTCATGACTTGTTCAAATTGCCGGACTTCATTCAGACCATGGTAGACAACCAATGGCTGGGTAGCAAATCAGGCCAGGGCTTCTATAAAAAGGTCCGTAATGACGATGGATCCAGCGAGATCAAAACACTGGACCTGGATAGCATGGAGTACCGGGAGAACAAAAAAGCATCCTTTGGTACTTTAGAGCTTACAAAAAGCATTGACAAGGTGGCTGATCGCTTCGAAGTATTGGTCAATGGAAAGGATAAGGCCGGCGAATTTTATCGCAAGAGTTTCGGGGAACTGTTTGCCTATGTGCAGCACCGTATTCCGGAAATCACAGATGCTCTATATAAAATTGATGATGCCATGAAAGCCGGATTTGGCTGGGGTCACGGTCCCTTTGAGATCTGGGACGCTATTGGCTTCGAAAAAGGAGTTGAACTCATTAAGGCTCAGGATCGGGACTTAGCGGACTGGGTGCAGGAAATGGCCGATTCTGGTAAGAAATCGTTTTATGAAGTCCGTGATGGAGCCACCTTCTATTATGACATTCCTGCGAAAGCATACCAGAAAAAACCGGGACAGGATGCTTTCATCATCCTGGATAATATTCGTAAATCAGCAGAGGTATTCAAGAATAGCGGCGTAGTGGTCGAAGATCTGGGCGATGGCATTCTCAATGTGGAGTTTACTTCCAAAATGAATAGTATTGGTGGTGATGTGCTGGCCGGAATCAATAAGGCCATCGATCTGGCGGAGAAAGATTTTGCCGGAGTAGTCATTGGGAACCAAGGTGCCAACTTCTCTGTAGGCGCCAATATCGGAATGATCTTCATGATGGCTGTGGAGCAGGAATACGATGAGTTGAATCAGGCCGTAAAATACTTCCAGGATACTTGTATGCGCTTGCGTTATTCGAGCATTCCAACGGTAGTGGCCCCTCATGGGATGACTCTGGGTGGAGGCTGTGAAATGACCTTACACGCTGACCGTGTAGTGGCTGCCGCGGAAAGTTACATTGGCCTAGTTGAATTTGGTGTCGGGGTCATCCCCGGAGGTGGAGGCTCAAAGGAAATGGCCTTACGTGCCTCAGATACCTTTGAGAAAAACGATGTCGAACTCAACCGTCTGCAGGAATACTTCCTGGCCATCGGAATGGCCAAAGTTTCTACCTCGGCCTATGAGGCGTACGATACCGGTATTTTGAAACCCGGTAAAGACATTGTAATCGTCAATCGGGATCGTCAGATCGCAGCTGCCAAAGAAGTCTGCAAGTTTATGGCTGATCAGGGCTACACTCAGCCTATCCAGCGCAAAGATGTTAAAGTATTAGGGAAGCAAGCATTAGGTATGTTCCTGGTGGGAACCGACTCTATGGAAGCAGGTAAGTACATCAGCGAACACGACAAAAAAATCGCCAACAAACTGGCCTATGTAATGGCTGGTGGAGATCTATCCGAGCCGAGTTATGTGAGCGAACAATACTTATTAGACCTGGAGCGCGAAGCGTTCTTAAGTCTGACCACCGAGCGTAAAACCTTGGAGCGTTTAGAGCATATGATCAAAAAGAACAAGCCACTTAGAAATTAAAAACCGACGGAGGTAAAAACAAAAAGATGAAAACAGCATATATAGTTAAAGCGTATCGAACCGCAGTAGGAAAGGCACCCAAGGGAGTTTTCCGCTTTAAGCGTCCTGACGAACTGGCCGCAGAGACCATCATGCATATGATGAATGAACTGCCCGGTCTTGAAAAAACCCGAATTGACGACGTGATTGTTGGGAACGCCATGCCTGAAGCTGAGCAAGGGCTCAATATGGCGCGTCTGATCTCCCTCATGGGACTCAAAATTGAAGATGTGCCTGGAGTTACCGTCAATCGCTATTGCGCCTCCGGTGTAGAGACCATTGCTATGGCCACCGCCAAGATCCAAAGCGGGATGGCCAACTGCATCATTGCAGGCGGCGCCGAGAGCATGAGCTACATTCCTATGGGAGGATACAAGCCAACCCCCGATTATGAAGTGGCCAAAGCAGGAAATGAAGATTATTACTGGGGAATGGGACTGACCGCTGAAGCGGTTGCCGAACAATTTAAGGTGAGCCGGGAGGATCAAGATGAGTTTGCTTACAACTCCCATCAAAAAGCCCTCAAAGCGCAATCTGAAGATCGCTTTCAGAAACAAATAGTACCTATCGAGATCGAACACACCTTCGTCAATGATCACGGTAAGAAGGAAACTAAGAATTATACAGTCAATAAAGACGAAGGACCACGAGCCGACACCTCCAAAGAGGCCCTGGCCCGATTGCGCCCTGTATTTGCCGCAGGAGGTAGCGTAACGGCCGGAAACTCTTCGCAAATGAGTGACGGAGCAGCTTTTGTGATGGTGATGAGCGAAGACATGGTCAAAGAGCTCAATCTGGAACCCATTGCCCGAATGGTCAATTTTGCCGCAGCGGGGGTAGAGCCTCGTATCATGGGAATCGGTCCGGTAAAAGCCATTCCAAAGGCACTGAAACAAGCCGGACTGGAGCAAAAAGACATCGATCTTATTGAATTGAACGAAGCCTTTGCCAGTCAGTCACTGGCGGTCATTCGCGAACTCGATCTCAATCAGGAGATCGTCAATGTGAACGGGGGAGCGATCGCACTGGGACATCCTTTAGGATGTACCGGAGCTAAACTTTCAGTACAATTGTTTGACGAAATGCGCAGACGAGACATGAAGGGTAAATACGGTATGGTGACCATGTGCGTAGGTACAGGTCAGGGCGCAGCCGGAATTTATGAGTTTTTAAATTAAATAAACACTTTCGCGACCGGTCTCCAAGACCGGGAAGCTAATACCACAACACTAAGATGAGTACAGAGACAGCAAAAAAAGAATTGATAAGAGGCGGGCAATTTCTCGTCAAGGAAACTAAAGCGGAGGATGTTTTTACTCCGGAAGACTTCAATGAAGACCAGCGTATGATGCGCGACTCGGTCAAGGAATTTGTCGATCGGGAAATCTGGCCGAAAAAAGAACGCTTTGAGCACAAAGACTACGCATTGACCGAAGAGATCATGCGAAAAGCCGGAGAAATGGGCTTTCTAGGTATTGCCGTTCCTGAAGAATACGACGGTATGGGTATGGGATTCGTTTCTACCATGTTGGTCTGCGACTACATTTCAGGAGCCACCGGATCTATTGCAACCGCCTTTGGAGCGCACACGGGTATTGGTACCATGCCAATTACCCTCTACGGAACCGAGGAGCAAAAAAAGAAATACGTCCCTAAACTGGCCACTGGAGAGTGGTTTGGGGCCTACTGCCTTACCGAACCCGGAGCCGGTTCTGATGCCAACAGCGGAAAAACGAAAGCAGTCCTTTCTGATGATGGGAAGCACTATAGCATCAGCGGTCAGAAAATGTGGATCTCCAACGCCGGATTCTGTAATCTCTTTATCGTGTTTGCACGAATTGAAGACGATAAGAACATCACTGGATTTATTGTAGAGAATGACCCTGAAAACGGAATTACACTGGGCGAGGAAGAAAAGAAATTAGGGATCCACTCCTCCTCTACCCGTCAGGTATTCTTCAATGACACCAAGGTGCCCGTTGAGAATATGCTGGCCGGTCGTGGCGAAGGATTTAAGATCGCAATGAACGCGCTGAACGTGGGCCGAATCAAACTGGCTGCGGCTTGTTTAGATGCCCAGCGTCGCGTGATCAATGTGGCTACCGCTTACGCGAAAGAACGGGTACAGTTCAAAACACCTATTGTGAACTTCGGCGCCATAAAAGCGAAATTGGCCGAGATGGCCACGTCGACCTATGCCGGAGAATCAGCTTCTTATCGTGCTGCAAAGGATATTGAAGATCGTATCGCCATCCGTCAATCAGAAGGAAACTCCCATCAGGAGGCTGAATTGAAGGGAGTGGAAGAATTCGCTATCGAATGTTCTATTCTCAAAGTGGCCGTCTCTGAAGACGCACAAAACACGACTGATGAAGGGATCCAGATCTTTGGAGGCATGGGCTTTAGCGCGGATACGCCTATGGAAGCCGCCTGGAGAGATGCCCGTATTTCCCGAATCTATGAAGGGACTAACGAGATCAACCGTATGCTAGCGGTTGGGATGCTTGTCAAAAAAGCAATGAAAGGCCATGTAGACCTCTTAAAGCCTGCAATGGCCGTTGCTGACGAATTGACCGGAATCCCATCTTTTGATACACCAGATTATTCACAACTATTTGCAGAAGAAAAAGAGATGATCGGCAAATTGAAAAAGGTGTTCCTCATGGTGGCGGGTAGTGCCATCCAGAAATTCGGACCTGAACTTGAAAAACACCAGCAATTGCTCATGGCAGCCGCTGATATCCTGATCGAGATCTATATGGCGGAGAGTACCGTGCTACGAACCGAAAAGAACGCCAATCGCTTTGGAGAAGAAGCACAGGAAGCACAGATCGCCATGTCGAAGCTTTACCTCTACAATGCTGTAGACATCGTGATCAGAAAAGCCAAAGAAGCCATCGTGTCTTTTGCAGAAGGAGACGAACAACGCATGATGCTTATGGGATTGAAGCGCTTTACCAAGTATGCAAATCACCCCAATGTGGTGCAGCTACGCCACACCATCGCCAACAGCGTAGAGAAAGAGAGCGGTTATCATTTCGATGCTTAAGCACTCCTTAAATCCATAGAAGAAGGCCGCGATTGAATCGCGGCCTTTTCTTTGAGTATGAGAATAAGTTTTTATTCCTGAGTGTCGTAAAAGAACTGCTCTTCAACAATTTTACCATTCTCAACCCGGTAAACACCCAGTTCATTCATTTGAGATCGTTGTCCCGATGGTTTATGGGTGGTGTCCATCCAAAACTTCACGGTAAAATGATTGTCAGCCACCAAAGGTTCAGAGACTTTGTTTCCGTGCACTTCAAAATTTTCTTGCCACCACGCTCCCTTTTTCTGGATGCCTTCCATGCCGCGCACTTCTTTCATGGGTTCTTGCATTTCCCGGGAAACGATGTTTGGGCTGTATAATTCCTGATAGGCTTTATCCTCCTGGCCACTTTGGCAGTAGTTCACCAACTTTTTTGCAACTTCTTCTGTAGTCATGATTGTTATTTTTTGATTTACTTAAAGGTATGAATTTTAGGCTTTTACTGCGTATTTTTTTCGTTTGTGCAAGATTTATATCTCCTGGTAAATGCAATAAGCTCATTCGCTTTGGCATTGAATGCCTTATCTTTTCCTATCCAATTGCACCTGATGAAGTACCGCATATTCACCCTGGCTGTTCTGCTCTCTTGTATTCCAACGCTGAATTGGGCGCAGAATCCAGAACAGGACTGGGCACAATTGAATAAATATCAAACCGAAAACCAACAACTGATGCATAAGGCTCCCGATAGCAGTCGCGTCGTTTTCATGGGGAACTCCATTACGGAAGCCTGGAAAGACAGTGATCCTGATTTTTTTCAGCATCCCAGTTATATCAATCGCGGTATCAGCGGACAGACCACGCCTCAGATGTTGATTCGTTTTCGTCCGGATGTGATCAACCTCAAACCGGCTGTGGTCGTAATCCTGGCTGGCATTAATGACATCGCCGGAAATACCGGACCCATGACCCTGGAGGAGACTTTTGGAAACATCCAATCCATGGTCCAATTGGCTAAGGCTCATCAGATCGAAGTAGTGCTATGCAGTGTGCTGCCCGCCAATCACTTTCCCTGGAGCCCGGAAATCGAACCCGCAGATCAGGTAATCGCACTTAATCAAATGCTCCAGGAATTAGCAGCCCAGGAAAATCTAGTTTATGTCGATTATTATAAGGCCATGGCCGATGAAAAAAAAGGGTTGGATTCCATCAACAGCTACGATGGCGTGCACCCCACCCCTGCCGGTTATAAGATTATGAAACCGTTGATCGAAACTGGCATCCAACAGGCGCTCATAAAAAGAAAGAATACCTAAAACTCGTATCACTTCCCTGCATCTGTTTAAAATGAGTATGCTAAACTTTGCGTACTTTTAAGACAAAATCAACGCATGCGTTTGCCTCTACTCTTATTCTTCAGCATTTTACCCCTATTCAGCTTTGCACAAGGCAATACCGAGATCTATCTGGCCGAAATCGATCCCTCCGATTCAACGAACAGGCTTTCCAACCTGACCAACATCACGAACCAGCCGGGCTATGACAGTCAACCCTATTTTCTCAATGACGACAAGATCCTCTATGCCGGAGGTCGGCAAGGCGCTTCAGAGATCATGCTGTACGATCTTCGTTTGAAGGAATCCAAACAATACAACATTCCCACGGCAGGCGGTGAATACTCCCCTCAACCCATTCCCGAGAGTGATAAGATCAGTGCGGTTCGGCTTGATCCGGATGGCCTCCAGCGCTTGTACGCTTATGGTCCGGATGGTAGTGAAGAACTGCTCTTCGATCCCTTGGTGGTCGCCTACTACCTCTGGTTTGACGAAGAGACTCTAGTCGCTTCGGCCATTCAGGAGGAAAGCCTTAATATGGTGGTCGCTCGAACAGGGGATGATTCAGTCATTCTTCAGCAGAAAAACACGGGAAGATCATTTCATGCCATCCCACAATCTGATCAGATCAGCTACATCAGCAAAGAGAACGATCAATGGACCATCAAATCGCTCCATCCGGATTCCGGGGCTACTCAAGTCATTATCCCTACCCTGCCCGGTAAGGAAGACTGCGTATGGTTGCCTGACGGAAGTGTATTGATGGCGGATAATACGATGATTTATCGCTTCGACCCCAAAACGGATCGCGCCTGGGAACCATGGGCTGATTTAAGTTCGTATCCCGTTCAAAACATCAACAGATTAGCCATCAGTCCCGATGGGACTAAAATAGCGCTGGTGGCTGAACCCGTAACCTCCGGACCGGCGCAAATCGTTCAAAGGCACCTGGAGCCCTTCAATCAAGGGGATCTGGATCGCTTTGTTACTGCTTTCGCCGAAGAAGTAGTGGTCCGTAATTTTCCTGAAGACACCCTATATCAAGGGCAGGATCAATTGCGCGAATATTACGATCGTTTTTTTAAAAAGAACAGCAGCTGGAAGGTGGAAGTAACGAAGCGGATGGTATATAAGTCGGTGGTGGTTGATGAGGAACAAGTAACTATCAATGGTAAAACACATCGTCAGGCCACCATTTACGAAACGGCCAATGATAAAATTCAATCCATGACCTTTGTACGGACTCAGGAACCGGTGCCCGGCGTAGAACAGCTCATTGATGACCAACTGGCCGCGTATAACCAAGGTGATGTGAAGGCTTTTGCAAAGACCTACGCCAAAGACATTCAACTGTTCCGATATCCCAATCAACTCATGGCGCAGGGTCAGGCGACACTCAAGGAAATCTATGGTACTCTTTTTAAAGCCAATCCGGATTTGCGTGTAACCATCAACAATAGAATTGTGATCGGAAATCGGGTGATCGATGAAGAACAAGGCCGTATGAATGGCCAGACTTTTGGAGCCCTGGCGATCTATGAAGTCGACAAAGGAAAAATTCAAAAAGTGACTTTTATTCAATAAGTACATTCAGAATTCTTAACAACTTTAAGTTTCCAATGATGCATATAAAACGCTTTATTCCCCTGCTGTGTTTGCTCGCTTTTATGGCCTGCAAAAATGAGTCTTCTTCTGCTTTCGCGAAAGCGGACGCCGAAGTCTTCCTGCCCAAAACCAATCATCAACTCCGCACGGTGATCAAGGCGGAGATCGCTCCTACGGTTGATGGTCTGGCCAACGATCCGGTCTGGGAACAAGCCACCTGGCACGCGCTTGATCAACGCTGGATAGGCGAACCCTATCACGAAGAAGATTTTCAAGGCCGATACAAATTGGCCTGGACGCCGGAAGGCCTATACTTGCTGGCTGAAATAAACGATGACGTCCTCTATGATCAGCATAAAAATCCGCTGGAACTCTGGTGGGACGATGACTGTCTGGAAGTTTTTCTGGATGCAGACAATTCGGGAGGAGGGCATCAGTTTACCCATAATGCTTTTGCTTATCATGTGGCGCTGGACGGTAATGTGGTCGACCTGGCTCCGGGGGAAGTTCCCACCCTCTACAACAGCCATGTGGAGTCGGCCATTCAAACGGAAGCCAGTACCTCCCTCTGGGAATTGAAGATCTTGGTTTTTGACGACACCTTTAAGGACGGGGGCGTCAATGAACCGAAAATCCTAAAGGCCAATGATACCCTGGGCTTCGCCCTGGCCTATTGTGACAATGACGGTAGCGCAGAGCGGGAACACTTTATTGGCTCGGTGGAAGTGCCGGGAGAAGACAAAAACCGAGGTTGGATTGATGCCGGTATTTTCGGAACTATTGTTCTCACTGAATAAGTCCGTATTTTTAGACCAGTACCAAACCGAATTCTATATTATATATACATACCATGAAATACCTTTCCCTTTTTCTTACGCTTTTTCTAAGCCTTAATGCCTTCGCTCAGACCGATAAGCGCATGTACGCCATTATCGATTCCGTCAATGCCGATCGGATCGAAGCAGATATTCGCATCTTAGCCGGTTTTGGCACACGCCATACGCTGAGCGATACCGTGAGCGATACCCGTGGCATTGGAGCTGCACGACGCTGGATCAAAAAAGAGTTTGAGACCATTTCAAAAGCCTGCGGCAATTGTCTGGAAGTCTCTTACCAAAGCAATTTGGTTCCTAAAGGCACCAACAGTCGTATTGTAAAGGATGTGGAAGTGGTCAACGTTTTAGCCATCAAACGCGGTACCAAATACCCCAATCGCTATATTCTTATGAGTGGTGATATCGATTCACGCGTATCGGATCCGACCGATTTTACCTCTGACTCCCCAGGGGCTAATGACAATGCCAGCGGAATGGCAGGGACGATTGAAGCTGCCCGCGTCCTTTCCAAGTACGATTTTGAGTCCAGTATCATTTTCGTGGGACTATCCGGTGAAGAGCAAGGTCTTTTTGGCGGACAGGGCCTGGCCGCTTACGCGAAAGAAAAGAACTGGGAGATCATCGGGATCTTAAATAACGATATGATCGGGAATATTCAAGGCGTGGATGGCGTCATTGACAACCGCACCTTCCGGATTTTCTCCGAACCGGTCCCTCCAACAGAAACGGAACAAGAGCGTCGCGCTCGGCGCTTTTACGGTGGCGAAGTGGATGGTATTTCCCGTCAATTAGCACGCTACGTGCACGATCAGGTAAAAACCTATATGCCGGAAATGAACCCCATGATGATCTATCGTTTGGATCGATTTGGCCGAGGCGGCCATCACCGCCCTTTTAATGATGCAGGCTACGCAGGAGTGCGGATCATGGAAGCCCATGAAAACTATACACAACAACACCAGGATATACGTACCGAAGACGGTATCGCCTACGGAGATACGGTCGAACACGTCAATTTTGACTATGCTAAAAAACTAACGGCTGTCAATGCGATCACGCTGGCCGGTCTGGCCTGGGCACCACCCGCTCCGGAACAGGTAGAGATCGGTGGTATTGTGGAACCCTCGGCCAAATTGAAATGGACCCCGGTAGACGGGGCGAAAGGGTATAAGCTCTACTGGCGACTGACCACCTCACCCACCTGGGATCGCTTTAAATATGTGGAAGATGTTGCTCAATATACCATCGAAGGTATAGTGATTGACAACTTCTTTTTCGGAGTCAGTGCCGTTGGGGAAGACGGCCATGAAAGTGTGGTCGTATTTCCAAGCGGAACGTTTAGAAATTAACTATGCGCTATAACAAGAGTACCTTTGGAGTTCTTACACTGACGCTGACCGGATTGTTCAGTGTACTCTGTTTGTCCTGCCAGGCCCAGGAATCGGAACGCCAACAGATATTGCGCGGCTCCATCACTCCAGAACGCGCCTGGTGGGATCTCACCTATTATCATTTACAGGTCGAAGTAGATCCGGAAAACAAGCGTATTTTCGGCTCCAATGAGGTGCACTACCAGGTGCTAGAACCGGGACAGCTGCTCCAAATTGACCTCCAAGAACCCATGAGTATGGATAAGGTGTATCAGGGGGAACAACTCCTCTCATTTACTTCTGAAGGCAGTGCTCATTTTATTCAGCTTGATGATTCTGCTCCGGTGGGCAGTGAACAACAGTTGACCATCTTGTTTTCCGGAAAACCCAGACCGGCCGTTCGCGCCCCTTGGGATGGAGGATTTTCCTGGGAGAGAGACAGCAATCGTAAGCCGTTTATCGCTACTTCCAACCAAGGGATCGGTGCCTCGGTGTGGTGGCCCAATAAAGACCATCCCGCAGACGAGGTTGACAGTATGAAGATCAGTTTAACCGTGCCCAAAGAGTTGGTTGGCGTCTCCAACGGACGCCTGGTTGGTATTGACTCGACTGCGACCACGCGAACATTTAATTGGAAAGTCACCAATCCCATCAATAATTACGGGGTTAACCTGAACATTGGCGACTACGTGCACTGGCACGACACTTACGCCGGAGAACAGGGAACCCTCGACCTCGACTTTTGGGTCCTCCGAGAAAATTTGGCGAAAGCCAAAGAACAATTCAAACAGGTACCCATGATGCTTAACGCCTTTGAGCATTGGTTTGGGCCCTACCCCTTCTATGAAGACAGTTATAAATTGGTGGAAGTCCCCTATTTGGGAATGGAACATCAAAGTTCGGTAACCTACGGGAATGAATACCGCAACGGCTATCGGGGGCAGGATCTTTCCGGAACCGGAGAAGGACTCAAGTTTGACTTTATCATCATTCACGAATCCGGTCACGAATGGTTCGCTAACAACATCACCAACTCCGATGTCGCCGATATGTGGATTCACGAAGGCTTTACGGCCTATTCAGAAAATTTATACCTGGATTACCATTTCGGCACCCAATCGGCGGCTGATTATGTCATCGGGACCCGCGGAAGGATCAGTAACGACCGGCCCATCATTGGCACCTATGGAAAAAATCAACGGGGTTCCAGCGACATGTATTACAAGGGAGCGAACATCCTGCATACCCTGCGACAATTGGTTGAAGATGATGAAAAATGGAGGAAAGTGCTTCGCGGACTGAATAAAACTTTTTATCACCAGACAGTCAGTTCTGCTCAGGTGGAAGACTATATCAGCCAGGAAACAGGTATCGACCTCACTGAATTTTTCGACCAATACTTGCGAACCACGATGATTCCGAGCTTGGAATACAAACTCGACGGAAAGGAACTCGCTTACCGCTATGTCAATGTCGTTAAAGGATTTGATATGCCGGTTGAAGTCATGATCAACGACCAGACCCAGTGGCTATATCCCAATGCCCAATGGAATACTTGGAAAGCGGATAAAACCATCGACACCTTCGAAGTCGATCGTGATTTTTACATTACATCGAAAAAAGTGGATTAGCATGAGCCTTCCTCAGCTGTATTTCAAAAATGAGGAGGAGTGGCGTGCCTGGCTACACGATAATCACAAGCAATCTGACGGAATTTATTTGATCTTCTATACCGTTGATCATGAGATGCCCTCTATGCGTTGGGAAGAGGCTGTGCAGGTCGCCCTCTGTTTTGGATGGATTGACAGTACGGTGAAAAGCATCGGCCCTGGGAAACGTCAACAATACTTCTGTCCCAGAAAACCCAAAAGCGTATGGAGCAAGATCAATAAAGACTACATCCGTGCGCTGACTAAAGCAGGGCTAATGCACTCCAGTGGATTGGAAGCAGTCGCTGTCGCGAAAGAAAACGGCAGTTGGACTGCTTTGGACGAGGTAGAAAAGGGCATTATTCCGGAAGATCTCCAAGAGGCCTTCAAGCAGCATCCCAAGGCCTTTGCCTTTTTTGAGTCGATCACCAGGGGGCAGCGTAAAGGCTATTTGTACTGGTTGCATCAGGCAAAAAGAACAGAAACACGTCAAAAACGGATCGATGAAATCATCGCCAATTGCCAGGCGGAAAATAAATACCGCAACTAAATAAGCACGCAAAGCGACCTGGCCCTGATATGCTGTGGTTGAAAATGCTATATTTAGACTTCAAACCACTTCACATGCGTATTTTATTTCTGGCAGTTCTTGCCCTGACCGTACTTCCCCTTCAAGCTCAAAAAAGAAAACCAAAAAGACCGAAGACACCTCCTGGGATGTCAATAATCCCGGTAATGATTTCAAGCTAAAAACCCATCGCTTTACCACCGACGAAGGTACCTGGATGAATCTGGATGTCAGTCCGGATGGGAGCACCGTGGTGTTTGATCTGCTGGGTGATATTTACAGTCTGCCCATCAATGGAGGGCAGGCCAAATTACTTCGAGGCGGACTCTCCTTTGATGTACAGCCTCGCTTTTCACCAGATGGTAGCCGTATTGCCTTTACCAGTGACGCCGGAGGCGGCGACAATGTCTGGGCGATGAATGCGGATGGTAGTGATGCCAAACAAATCACCAAAGAAGACTTTCGCTTACTCAATAATGCGGTATGGACTCCGGATGGAGATTATTTGATCGCCCGTAAACACTTTACCTCGGGCCGTTCGCTTGGTGCCGGAGAATTGTGGCAATACCACATTACGGGAGGCTCCGGGCTACAGTTGACGGAACGCAAGAACGACCAACAGGATGTCAATGAACCCTCGGTCTCTCCCGATGGTCGCTATGTATATTACAGTGAAGACATGTATCCTGGCGGTTCTTTTCAATACAACAAAGACCCGAATTCGCAGATCTATGTCATTAAACGCTATGACCGGATAACCGGAGAAACTGAACAGATCAGTGGAGGTCCGGGAGGAGCTGCCCGCCCTCAGGTCAGTCCGGACGGTAGCAAACTCGCCTTTGTGAAGCGGGTACGTACCAAAACCGTACTGTATCTGCAAGATCTGAAAACCGGAGAAGAGTGGCCGGTCTATGATCAGTTGAATAAAGACCAACAAGAAGCCTGGGCGATCTTCGGGGTGTATCCCGGTTTTTCCTGGCTGCCTAATAATCGCGATCTGGTGATCTGGAGCGGAGGAAAACTCAACCGCATCAATACGGAGACCAATGCCCAGGAGGTGATCCCTTTTACGGCCGACGTCAGCGTACAGATCGCCGAAGCTGTGCATTTTGACAATCCGGTGGCTCCTGATCAATTCGAGGCTAAGGTGATTCGACAGGCGGTCACTTCACCGGACGGCAAAACCCTGGTGTTTAATGCGCTGGGGCATCTCTACAAAAAAGAACTACCCAACGGGACTCCACAACGCCTGACCACGCACACCGACTTTGAATTTGAACCTGCCTTTTCTCCTGATGGAAAGCAAATCGTTTATGTGACCTGGAATGATGAGGAGTTGGGGAGCATCCGAAAAATTCCAATTTCGGGAGGAGCCTCTACCCTGCTGACCAGCGAAAAAGGGATTTATCGTACTCCGGCCTATTCTGGTGACGGAAAACAGATCGTCTTTAGAAAGGAAGCCGGCAATAGTGATATGGGGTACACTTTTGCTAAAAAACCCGGACTCTACCGTATGAAAGAGGACGGGAGCCATGTTCAATTCGTGACTAAAGAAGGCGAGTATCCCCGATTTAGCGCCGATCAAAAGCGCATTCTCTATCAAACCGGGGGCACTTATTTTGGGAATATCACCAAAACCTTAAAAAGTGTCAATCTGAATGGTGATGAGGAGCGTTCACATCTTAAATCTAAATACGCCAATCTATTGGTTCCTAGTCCGGACAATAAATGGATCGCTTTTACCCATTTGCATAAGGCGTATGTGGCCCCCCTGGCCATGACCGGTAAAGAAGTCGATCTCGATAACAAGACGACAGCCGTTCCGGTTTCCCAAATTGCTCGGGATGCGGGCATCAATCTACACTGGTCACCGGACAGCAAAACGGTGATGTGGACCCTGGGCGATCAATACTTCTCCAATGCGCTCAAAAATCGATTCACCTTTCTTCCTGGATCGCCAGAAAAGGTTCCCGACATGGATACCGAAGGTATTTCCATTGGACTGAAACATCCTATGGATAAACCCATCGGAACTATCGCTTTGACCAATGCGCGTATCATCACCATGGAGGGTGATCAGATCATCGAGAAGGGCACCCTGATCATCACCGATAACAGGATCACTGCCCTGGGATCTTCAGAAGCGATTGAAGTACCCGCTTTCGCGAAAGCATACAACCTTGACGGAAAGACCATCATACCTGGCCTGGTGGATGCTCATGCCCATATCGGGGCCTTCCGGTATGGACTCACCACTCAAAAACACTGGCCATTCTATGCCAATTTGGCCTATGGAGTGACCACCGCACACGATCCTTCCGCCAATACGGAAACGGTATTTGCCTTATCAGAACTGCTCAAAGCCGGAGAAATGGTAGGTCCCCGACTCTACTCTACCGGGTTTATACTCTACGGGGCTGACGGCGATTTTAAAGCGCCTATCGATAAGCTGGAAGACGCTCGAAGTTCCATAAGACGTACTAAAGCGTTTGGAGCCACATCAGTAAAAAGCTACAATCAACCCCGTCGTGAACAACGGCAGCAGGTACTGCAGGCAGCCCGCGAACAAGGGATCAATGTGGTGCCTGAAGGAGGATCGACCTTCTTTACCAACATGAGCATGATCATGGATGGCCACACCGGGATCGAACATAACATTCCTGTAGCGCCGGTGTATAAAGACGTGATCGAACTCTGGTCCAACAGTAAAACAGGATATACCCCTACCCTGATCGTCAACTATGGCGGACTGAACGGGGAGTATTTTTATTATCAGAACAATCAGGTGTGGAACAATGAACACTTGTTGAAATACACTCCACGCGGCCTAGTCGATGCTCGTGCCCGTCACCGTACCATGGTCCCCCAAGAAGAATATGAGAACGGTCATATAGCGGTTTCAGCCGTAGCCAAGCAATTGACTGAACGTGGCGTGAAGGTGAATATGGGGGCTCACGGACAGCTTCAAGGTCTGGGGGCTCACTGGGAAACCTGGATGATGGAGCAAGGAGGCATGACACCCCTGCAAGCCTTGCGGACAGCTACCTTGAACGCAGCGGAGTACATTGGTGCCGGGGCAGATATAGGCTCGCTCAAAGTAGGCAAATTGGCCGATCTGGTCGTGCTCAATTCCAATCCCTTAGACCGTCTGGAGAATACCCAGGATATTCAATACGTAATGGTGAACGGCCGCCTTTACGACGTCAATACCATGAATGAAATTGGGAATCATCCTAAAGAGCGTAGCCAGTTTTACTGGGAGAACAATAAATACAATGAATCGTTTCCCTGGCACGAGGCCAGTTCGAGTTTCACCCGAGCCGGCTGTGGCTGTCATCTGGGTCACGAATAAATATTCCTGTATGCATCTTGCTCAAGTCAACATAGCCCGTATGAAAGGGCCTATTGATTCGCCCATAATGGCTGACTTTGTAGCCAACCTCGATCGTATCAATGCCTTGGCCGAAAAGCACAAGGGTTTTGTCTGGAGAATGCAAGGGGACGATGGAAATGCGACTGCCCTGCGCGTTTTTGAGGATGACGAATTACTGATCAATCTTTCGGTTTGGAAAGATCACGAGTCTCTTTTTGAGTACGTTTACCATAGCGCACATGTGGAAATCATGAAAAGACGAAAAGAATGGTTTCAGCATATGAAATCGGTGCACATGGCGTTGTGGTATGTAGATCAGGAACATCAACCCGATCCGCAGGAAGCCAAGGAGCGCCTGGCTCATATTCGAGCCAACGGAGAATCACCTTTTGCCTTTACCTTTAAAAATAAGTATACACCCAAAGAAGCACTAACCTACCATCCATGAAATACTCATTATGCTATGCCCTTGTCCTATTGGCGCTGATCAGTTGCCAAAAGGAAGAGAAACCTCAATTTGATCTGGCCATCAAAAATGTCAATGTGATCGATCTGCAGACCGGAGCGGTCAGTGAACAGTCCATCATCATTCACGAGAATAGAATCAACACCCTCATTCCTAAAAGACCCGAAGGCACCTTTATCGATAATGATTATGAGGCTGCCCAGACCATTGACGGAGAGGGACTTTACGTGTTACCGGGCTATTGGGACAATCACGTGCATTTTAGAGGAGGCGACTCATTGGCCATGGCCAATAAAGCCCTGCTTCCCTTATTTTTGGCCAACGGCGTAACGACCGTTCGCGATGCCGGTGGCGATCTGACCGGGGAGGTCATGAATTGGAAAGCAGCCATGAATCAGGGAACTTTGAACGGTCCTTCTATTTTTACCTCAGGGCCCAAACTGGATGGTCCTCAGGCCACATGGGCAGGATCGTTGGTGGTGGAGAACAAAGCACAGGTGGAGTATGCGCTGGATTCTCTGCAAAAATTACAGGTGGACTTTGTAAAACTTTACGACAGCACGATCAGTCGAGATAATTACCTCCATATTCTGCGCGAAGCCAAAAAGCGCGGAATGATCACTTCCGGTCATATGCCTTTTACGGTGACCCTGGAAGAAGCTATTGAGGCAGGTATAGGATCGATAGAACACTTGTACTACATCATGAAAGGCTGTTCAGCCAAAGAGGAAGCCATCACCGAACGTATTCGAAAGGGGGAATTGAGTTTTTGGGAAAGTATGGACGAATTAAGGGCCACCTACAGTGAAGAAAAAGCCCAGCAGACCTTTGCTATGCTTAAGGCGAATGAGGTATATGTAACCCCTACCCTACACATTGGTGAAACCCTGAGTTATCTGGATGAAGACGACCACAGCGATGATGTTTATGCAGCCTATGTAGCTCCCGGATTGCAAAAAACCTATGCCGGCAGGATCGAACGGGCCTTGAATGCCTCTGAGGAAGCCAAGACCTCTCGTAAAGAATTGCAGGAGTTCTTCAACACCCTCGCTTTTAAACTCAATGAAGCCGGTGTTTCCCTTTTGGCAGGTTCTGATTGCGGGGCGTACAATTCGTACGTATACCCGGGAATTTCTTTGCACGAAGAATTAAAAGCGTTGGTGGACGCCGGACTGACAGAACTAGACGCATTAAACACCTCCGCACCGCACGGAGCCGCTTTTCTTGGAAAAGAGCATTATGGCAGTCTGCAAGTCGGCAATTACGCAGATCTGGTGATCTTAGCAGGGAATCCCTTAGAGGATATTAAGCTTTCGCGAAAGCTCACCCATCTGATACAGCAGGGGAAAGTGTTCACGCTGGAAGAGCTCGAGGAAAAATTACCTCGATACTAGCAATAAGCCATAACGCTTATGAATGTAATTTATAAGTATTTTAGCTTATGTTTTGTTTTATAAGTAAATACACTTATATTTGACTATTATAAGCTTAAATACTTATGAAATACCTTGTAATTTCCGGAGATCTCGTTGCTTCTTCATCGCTCACAGCCACTGAGAAATCAGAGGTAGAGCAGCAATTAAAGCATTTATTACAGACCCTGAACACTCATTTTAAGGTTTATGGACGTATCATCAAGGGCGACTATCTCGAATGCGTGGTTCCAGAGATCGACCAGGGGATGCGCGTTGCCTTATTCATTAAGTCTTTTGTCAAATCCATTCCGCTATCGACCACTAAGGAAGACGCTCGGATCAAAACGTTTAGAACCCATGGGATCCGCCTGGCTATGGGCTTCGGCACTCTGGAACGTTACCAGCCCGAGGCCGGGATTATTGACGGAGATGCCATTTACCGCAGTGGTCGCGCCATACAGGAAGAATCTACTCACGACAAGGAGCGCATCATCATAAAAAACACCCTCTTTTTTGACTCTGCTAAAGAAGATCTTAATCGTACCATCAATACGTTATTACTGCTGCTGGACACCCTACTGGCGAAAAGTACCAAAAGACAAAGTGAAGTGGTCTGTCATAAACTGCTGGGTAAAAGTGAAGAAGAGATCGCACAATTGCTGGGCATTAGCCAGTCCAGCATCAATCAACACTCTACCGCTGTAGGCTGGAACGCTATTGATCGCGCGGTTTCGTATTTTTCCTATCGATTTAAAAATCTGCCCTGATGGACTTTACCAAACTTCTAATCCTGCAACTCATCGCCCATCTATTAGCCGACTATACCTTTCAATCGGCCAAAGCGGCTAGGTCTAAGAACAAAAAAGGGATCAACAGCAAATACTTTAAGTGGCACATTCTGATCGTGTTTATCTGTAGTTTTTTGCTGGCCTTTGATTGGCGTTTTCTGCCTGCGGCTTTTGGGATCACTCTCATTCACGCGATTATTGATGCGGCAAAACCCAAAGTATTGAATCGGGGAAGGCTTAAGAAATACGCCTTCTTTATTGATCAGGTCTTACATCTGTTGGTTATTCTGGCAGTCGTGAACTTATATCTGGAATATCAAGTCTGGAATCCCCTACTTGTTGGCGCCTGGCCCCTGGCCTATCTAGTACTACCCGGCCTATTCTTGTTATGTTCCAAACCGTCCAACATCATCATTAAGGAAATTTTCTATACCGCTTCCGTTTCTTTTGTGGATCAGCGTACCGATCTTCCTAACGCAGGTCGTCTGATCGGAATCATCGAACGTTGGCTTGTGCTCTTGTTTGTCATCATCGGGCAGTTTAGCGCCGTTGGCTTTCTGATCGCAGCCAAATCCATATTGCGCTTTAAGGATGGTGACCTTTTAAAAACGGAATACGTGCTCATTGGCACTATGCTGAGCTTCGGAATCGCGATTGGGTGTGGAGTCCTTTTTACTTTTTGGCCCGAGATCTATTAATCGTCTTTCAGCGCATCGTAGCCCCAATTCTTTAAGGCCTTATACCAGGCGCTCCCTTCAAGGTCTCCACTGGGCTTTTGGGTGGGGTGTATTTTTTGACGGTAGACATTGACCGTTTCTTTGATACGATCCCAATTGGCCTCGGTCAGGTCTTCTTTATCTTTACGAAGAATATCCACCAAAGACCGGCCGGCACTATGGCCTACGGTTTCCCCGTTATCCATTTCTTTGCCGGCATTCTTCGAGGCCTCGGTAGCTAGCCATTCCTCAAGTTCGGAAGGACCCATATTCCGGGTGTCTTCAAATTCATTCCAAATTTCTTCTTTATCAAAATCCATAGTGTATTTTATTAACAGTCCATTTCTTTACAAGGATCGTGACCCCAGTTCTTTAAACTATAGCGCCAGTCGCTTTCGCGAATGTCATCGTCCGGTTGCTGAGCTTTGTGACGCTTGATGTACCCGATGACCTTGTTCATATGCTCATAATTGGTATCGGTCAACTCGTCTTTCTTCTTGTTTTTTATCTTGACGATCTTACGGCCACTCTTGTGGCCTTTAGACTCTCCATCTCCACTGTCCTGACCCACGGACTTAGACTTTTCGGTATCCAACCAATCCTCCAGTTCGCTTGGGGTCATGTTGACTAAATCATAGAACGTACCGTAAATCTCCTCTTTATCTTTTGACATAACTTACTTATTTGAATCCTCAAGTTCTGTAATTCAAATCTTAAAGGCTGTTATGAAACGGATAAAAGCCTGTTAAAAAAGATCCTCTATAGTCCTCAGAACTCCACAAATTACTCTTAGGCCATTGCTTTGACGGTTCGCCCTATTTTGATTAATTTCCAACCTCTATAAATATCTTATCCATGACGGCATTATTACGAAACACCTTACTGACCACCTTTAGTCTTTTTCTGGGAGCCTTACTTTCCGCCCAACAAGTAGAAGTACCTGTCGACACGACTATCGTGACTACCCATACCGCTACGATCAAAGGCAAAAAGATCCCTTATACAGCAACAGTAGGCTTTCAACCCGTGTATGACCAAATGCGTAAGCCCATCGCTTCGCTTTTGTACACTTATTACAAACGAAGCGATGTAAACAATGACGAGAACAGGCCCTTACTGATCTCATTCAATGGGGGTCCCGGATCGGCTTCGGTATGGATGCACATCGCCTATACCGGTCCGCGTATTCTAAAGATCAGCGACGAAGGATTTCCTATCCAGCCCTATGGAATCAAAGACAATCCGTATTCCATCCTGGATGTTGCCGACATTGTGTTTGTCAATCCGGTCAATACGGGCTACAGTAGAATGATCGCAGACGAAGATGGGAATCTACCCGATAAAGAAAAGTTCTTTGGGGTCAATGCAGACGTGACCTATCTGGCCGATTGGGTGAACACCTTCGTGACCCGCATGAACCGCTGGAGATCGCCCAAATATTTGATTGGCGAAAGCTACGGGACAACGCGGGTATCCGGCCTGGCTTTAGAACTACAGGAAAATCAATGGATGTACCTCAATGGCGTTATCCTGGTCTCTCCTACCGAAATCGGATTTGAATTTGCCGGTCCTGTTGAAGTGGCCAATCGCTTGCCTTATTTCGCGGCAGCGGCCTGGTACCACAAAGCATTGCCTGCTCCATTGCAACAAAAGGACCTGACAGAATTATTACCAGAAGTAGAAGCCTTTACGATCAATACGCTATTGCCTGCTATGATCAAGCCGGGCTATATGGACGAGGCCGAAAAAGAAAAGATCATCGAAAAGATGGCTTATTATTCGGGACTTTCTAAAGAGACCATCCGCAGACATAACCTGGAAGTCCCTAAGAGTTACTTCTGGAAGGATCTTTTGCGTGAACGGGACGGGATGACTGTGGGGCGCCTGGACTCCCGCTATAAAGGCATGGATATCAAAGAAGCCGGCGAGAATCCGGACTATAATAGTGAATTAACGGCCTGGCTGCATGCCTTTACACCGGCCATCAATTACTACTACGGTCAGGAACTGGGCTTCAAGACCGATCTCACCTACAATATGTTCGGTCCCGTCAGACCCTGGGATCGATCCAACAACAGAACCGGAGAAGACTTGCGCAGAGCCATGGCTATGAATGCCAATTTACACACCATGATCCAAAGCGGATACTACGATGGCGCTACTACGTATTTTAACGCGAAATACGTGATGTGGCAACTCAACGCCAATGGCAAGCTAACGGACCATTTGAGTTTTAAGGGGTATCGCAGCGGTCACATGATGTACTTACGCACAGAAGATCTAGAAAATGCCAATGAAGATCTACGTGAGTTCATTAAGACCTCCATGCAAAAGATCGCGGATCCCTCGAAGTATTAATCTGGGTCTATGGAAATGGATGGGCTACTCGCTTCAGTGTTCTTTGGCCTCGGGGTAGCCGCTTTTACCCTCTCTACCATTTCCGGTGGAGGTGGCGCATTACTGCTCATTCCATTCACCAATCTGTTCGTTGGTCAGTCACAGGCCGCCCCTATCCTCAATCTGGGTACTTTTATTGGCAGACCGGCTCGATTGCTGCTATTTTGGAAATCGATTCGATGGGATATTTTTTGGTATTATGTACCTGCAGCTGCATTGGGCGCTGTTGTGGCAGCTTACTTTTTCGCTCGGATCCAGGTTCCGCTTTTACAAATTCTTATTGGTGTCTTTTTGATAAGTACCCTGGTTCAATATCGTTTTGGTAAGAAAGAACGCTCCTTCCCCGTCGAGAAATGGTATTTCATTCCCCTGGGATTGTTCATCTCCGGCGTAGGTACCATCACCGGAGGGATGGGGCCCATTCTGAATCCGTTCTACCTGAATATGGGAGTCACCAAAGAAGCACTTATCGCTACCAAGACCGCGAACTCTTTTTTTGTGGGATTGATCCAGATTGGGAGTTATAGCTTTTTTGGCTTGCTCAGCGGAGCTCTATGGGGCTATGGTACGGCCTTAGGCCTGGGAGCCATAGTTGGCAATATACTGGGTAAGCAACTCCTTAAGTCTATGAAACCGATCACTTTTCGCCGCTGGGTGATCGCGATAATGGTCGTTAGCGGACTGCTTTTGCTTTTTCAAGGTGTTCAATCTTACTTATCGTAACTTTAAAAGAAAAAAATGGCAGCCATACTCAAAGTAAAAGAACTTCGTGCGCAATGGGAGACGCAGGACCCATTTCTGTTTTGCGCTTATCATAAAGATCAATACCCATCGGGTAATGAACAACTCGGGCCTTCTGTTTCAGTAGACGACCGGCCTTTGGGGCAGGATTTCGTTGGAAAGGATGGCTGGCGCATGTATCACGGTTCGCGAGTCCCTGGTTTCCCGGCTCACCCCCATAAAGGTTTTGAAACCGTGACTATAGTAGAAGAAGGTTTTGCTGATCACAGTGATTCCCTGGGAGCAGCGGGACGTTTTGGGAATGGAGACGTTCAATGGATGACTGCCGGTAAAGGGGTACAGCACAGTGAAATGTTCCCCTTATTGAATAAAAATAAAGAAAACCCCTTGTTATTGTTTCAAATCTGGCTCAATCTTCCCGCAAGAAGTAAACAGGTTCAACCTCACTACAAAATGCTCTGGAGTGAAGACATCCCAATGCATACCGAAAAGGATGATGCTGGCAAGACCATACAGATCAAGCTCATCGCGGGAAATTACAAAGGCACTAAAGCCTTACCCCCTGCACCGGATAGCTGGGCAGCCACAGAGAAGCATCACGTGAACATCTGGTTGATCGAGATGGAAGCTTCCGCGAAATTTACACTTCCTGCCAATCAGGCGCTTACCAATCGGTCCTTGTTTTTCTACGAAGGTCAGGAACTCCATGCAGAAGACTATACCATTCCCGTAAATCACGGCATTGATCTGGACTCTGATGAGGAGTTTCACATGCAAAATGGAAATGAAACCGCTCGGTTCCTGTACCTGGAAGGACAGCCCATTTGCGAGCCGGTGGCCCAACGAGGTCCGTTTGTGATGAATACCTATCAGGAGATCAATGAAGCTATTCTGGAGTACCAAAAAACAGAATTCGGAGGATGGCCCTGGCCTACTCACGAACCCGTGCATCAGGATGCCCAAGGTCGATTTGCGCGATTTGCCGACGGATCAGAAGTGCTAAAAGACTGATTACGGCACGATTAGAATAAACAATTCTTCATAATTAATTTAGCATTAAAAAGGGGGTTAAGCCCCTTTTTGTGTATTTCATCGATGATTTTATGCACTTTTTCGATAAAAAAACTTGCTAGCTTCTGGATTTCTAGTATATTCGCCCCAGAATTTAACATTTTTACCTAACGAACCCAATCTATCTTCAAGCCTATGAGATGGTTAACCTTCCCCAAACCGGGTAAGCAATTTATCTTGTTTACCCTGTTCTCCATACTTTGCTATGGATCCAGCTTTGCACAATGTGCCGGTACCGATGGTGCCGATACTGTTTGTGACAAAACAGACCCTTCCAATCAGACCTATGATTTAAATCTCCAATTGGGAGGCACTCCCGATCCGGGAGGCACCTGGTCTGATGATGATAACTCCGGCGGACTCGATCCGGCGACAGGTATCCTTAATCTGTGGCAAATCAGTCGCGGGGGTATCTACACCTACACCTATACGGTTGCCGGTGGGGGTGCTTGTACCGATAATGATGCGGTAGTCACCTTAACCCTCGGCTCCTTTGCAGGACAGGATAACAATTCTGCGGTGGCTTGTGATGATGACTCCTCCATTAATCTTTTCTCCTTCGTAGGAAGTGGCCCCAGTCCTACCCTCGACGGTACCTGGACTAGTCCGGATGCCGGTACGGCGCTTTCCGGAAGCAACTTTAATGCTGCAGCTGCTGGGCAGGGGATTTACAATTTCACCTACACTACTCCCGCCATTGGAAGCTGTCCTTCGGACATGTCTACTGTACGGGTTGAAGTATTTCGCGCTCCGGATGCAGGGACACCAGAACCTCCTTTGGTCTTTTGTGAAACGGACGATCTTACGGCCTTCACCAATTATAATCTGAGGAACGAGTTGACGGATGAAGATGGAGGCGGACGCTGGACGGAAAATTCGGGTACCTCGGAAATTAGTGGTCCAACCGATTCCAATATCAATATTGAAAATATACGCGATACCTTTGGACCGGGTATCTATACCTTTACCTATACCGTAGATCCAACTAACCCGATTTGTGCTCAGGCCCAAAGTACGGTGACTATTGAGATCGAAGAAGTTATTGATTTTACGGGGGCCACTTTGGATATTACTGATCCAACCAACGATCCGGAAGCCCTTTGTGTGAGCGATCTTCCGTACACGGTTATCGCACAGATTACCGAAGGAACGACGAATCCTATTCCGGATGGCACTTATGATGTAGAATATCAAACCAGCCCGGCACCCAACGCCGGTTCGGAGACCGTTTCGGTGACTTTCAGCGGCGGTGTGGGCTCCTTTCCCCTGAACTCAACTTTCCTGACCGATGCCGGAACCGTGACTATAGAAGTGATCAGTGTGACTGACCCGGGTACTTCCCTGAACTGCCAACGACCTGTTAGCGGTTTAACGGATGAACTCATCATCAATCCCAATCCGGATCCGTCCGATACGCAAATCGTCGTCACGGAACCTATTTGTGAAGGTGACCCGGCTACAGTAGCACTGAGCGATGCCGGAAATACTCCCGGAATTCAGCTGAGCGATGGTACCTATACCATCGATTACACCCTGACCGGCCCGAGTGGAACCAATACGATAAGTGAAAGCATCACCGTAAGTGGTGGAGCCTCTACCTTCACCATTGCGAGTACTGACTTGCCGGAAGATGGAGCCTACACCATCACCATTACCCAATTTACAGGAGTTGGAGGATGTACGGCTACCTCAAATATCAGCGATGATTTTACCGTGTCTCCATTGCCTGACGCCTCCGCAGTGACGGTCACTATCGATAATGTGTGTGTTGGAGACCCCGTAGAAGTGGTCATCACCGATCCGGGAAGTCCGGCAGCACTGACTGACGGAACCTATGATTTTGAATACGACCTTAGTGGAGCGATCAATCAAAGCGGTCAGGTGGCCACTAATGTGGTCATCACCGGCGGAACAGGAAGTTTCTTCCTGCCCAACGGCATCCTGACTGATGGAAACTCCACCTTGACCCTCACCAATATCACGAACGCAACGACTACTTGTGATGCCATCAATCTAAGCAGTCCGATGGCTTCTTTTGTGATCACCCGCAATCCGGATTTCACCAATAGTGTCATCACGGTGGAGGATGTTTGTCAAAATGAAGACGCCACCGTAACCGTAGAAGATACCGAGGTCAATATCCCGGACGCTACTTACAGTGTGGTCTATGACCTAAGCGGTGCTAACGCCGTGACCAATATTGCCGTGACCGTAACCTTTGCGAACGGAGACGCTACCTTCAGTATACTTGCTTCTCAATTGACCGCTGCCGGTACAACTACCCTCACTTTGACCGATGCGAAAAATGCTTCAGCCGGCTGTGATGATATCGGTTTACCTCGAAGTGTTTCTTTTGAAGTGCTGGAGCGCCCGGTCATTGACAATGCAACCGTGACCGTCGCACAACCCATTTGTGAAGGAGAATCAGCCGCAGTGAACATAGTTGGTGGCAATGTTGCCGATGGAGACTATGAATTGACCTATGATCTGACCGGTGCCAATACAGCAACCGCAGAAACGATCACAGTGACCTTCACTGGTGGGAATACCAGTTTTACGATCAATAGTGCGCTGATCTCCGGAGTAGGAACGACTACCCTGACCATCACCAACATTGTAGATCAAAACTTCCCGAATGCCTGTGACAATACGGTGACCGGTGTGACAACTTCTTTCGAGGTGAGTCCTAATCCGGATACTTCAAACGCCAGTCTTACCTTAGCCGATCCCATTTGTGAAGGCGATGAAGGCCTGGTGACGGTCACCGACACTTCAGGACTGCTTGCGGATGGCGATTACACCATTACCTATGATCTTAGCGGTGCGAATACAGCCACTGCCAATACAGCGAATCTGACCCTGGCTTCCGGAACCGGAAGTTTTGTGATAGCCGCTGCCGATTTAACCAATGTAGGCACGACAACCGTGACCTTTACGACCATAGTAACGCAGGCCACCGGCTGTAGCAGCCCGTCAAGCCTTAGTGGTTCTTTTGAAATTCAACCGATACCTGATCTGAGCGGGGCCTCTGTGAGCATTGCTGATATATGCCTGGAGGACAATGCTACGGCTGTCCTTACGGCTCCGGCACTCGCTGATGGCACTTATGACTTACTATTCTCCCTTTCGGGGAATAACACGGCAACCGACGTATCGGTAAGCGCAACAGCCGCTTCGGGAACATTGAGCTTTACCATCGACAGTAGTTTACTCACTCTCGTGGGAACCACAAACCTGAACCTGACTCAAGTCGCTAATCAGGGCACGGGCTGTCTCGTTTCAGGCCTGACCCTAAGCGATTCTTTTGAAGTATTCCCCTTGCCAGAAATTGATAGTGCCAACCTAAGCGCTTCTGACGAATGTCTGGGAGCCGATGTACTGAT
Source organism: Flavobacteriaceae bacterium YJPT1-3 (assembly GCA_029866965.1). Classification (GTDB taxonomy): domain Bacteria; phylum Bacteroidota; class Bacteroidia; order Flavobacteriales; family Flavobacteriaceae; genus Croceiramulus; species Croceiramulus getboli. Next base: position 2,784,363 of record CP123444.1, read on the forward strand.
CAACCTGACAGGAACCGGCTTGGATGCTGGTGATTATACCTTGACCTATACCTTAAGCGGAGCCAACAGCTCGGGCCCAACTTTGGAATCCATCACAGTTTCCGGAGGAACAGCCTCCTTCACAGTAGCCGCGGCTATGCTACCAAATTCAGGAACGACTACCTTAACCATCGGTAGCACGACCAACACCACTACCGGATGTTCGACCGTGAATAATGCGAGTATTGAGTTTGAAGTATTCCCCTTACCGGTGATCAGTAGTGCTAATGTACGTGTGGAAGACAGCTGTTTGAATACGGCGGCCCTGGTTGAAATCGTAGGTACCGGATTTTCTGATGGCACCTATACATTTTCATATGACCTCAGCGGCGCCAACACCGGAAGCTTTACCTCTACAGATGGGACCTTCAGTAGTGGGACCGGCACATTTACGATCCCGGAAACCGCATTAAACAACACGGGTACGACCACCCTGACCATTACCGAAGTGATTTCCCCAGAAGGATGTAGTTCAGGCCCGATCACTGCCACTCAGGATTTCGAAGTGCTTCCTCTACCGGACGCTTCTGGTACTGCGGTAAGTGTAGATGATATTTGTTTGTCTGAAGATGCTGCTGTAGTAATTTCTGGCGCCACTTCCCTGGCTGACGGAGACTACCTGATCGCTTATCTGGTGACCGGGTCCAATTCCAATGAAGGCCCTGACGCCGTTGACATCGTTGCTGCGGTGACCGTGATAGGTGGAACAGCCAGCTTTACCTTGCCGGCCGCTACCTTACTTCAAAATCCGGGTACGACCGTACTGGAACTACAGGAAATCCTTTTTGAAGATACCGGCTGTACGGCGATCAATCTGACGCCATCTCCGGTCAGCTTTGAGGTACAGGACCCCGCATTACCGACGGTAAGTGATCTGGAATTCTGTATCAACGATGACCCTACGCTTAACGATCTTTTGGGAAGACTCTCCTTTACTGATGGAGTATCGCTATTTGATACATCCTCCGGAGGAACGCCCTTATCGGCATCTTCTCCCATCGTGAGTGGAACGATCTATTATGCGGAAGTCACAGATCCGAATACCGGATGTGTGAGTTCCCAACGTCTGACGCTTGAACTGGACCTTACCGGTTGTGAGAACGTCCTTGTTCCTGATGGCTTCTCTCCCAACGGAGACGGCATCAATGATCAATTTGAAATTGAGAACGTATCGATTATCTATCCCAACTTTACTATTGAGATCTTCAATCGTAATGGAAATGTAGTCTATAAAGGAAATGCCAACAGCCCTGCCTGGGACGGTACTGCAAACCAGAGCAGTCTGGGAAGCAAGACCCTGCCTAGCGGCGTCTATTTCTACGTGATCAATTATAACGACGGGGAAACCGCTCCACGTCAAGGACGAGTATACTTAAACCGATAATCTTTAGGAAAACGACAGAACAATGAAAAATTCAGTGATTAAAACGACCATTTTTACGCTGCTTTTCCTTTGGACAATAAAAGGTTTAGCACAACAAGACCCCATATTCACGCAGTACATGTACAACTTGAGCGTGATCAATCCGGCCTACGCCACCAGTAACGAAGGCGTGATCAATCTGGGTGGTTTATACCGCACCCAGTGGACCGGAATAGAAGGCGCACCACAAACCGCTACCTTCTTTGCACACACCCCCATCAATGACCGCGTAGAGATAGGTATCTCCTTTGTGCACGATGAGATTGGAGATGTGCTCAGTCAGACCGGCGTATTTGCAGATTTCGCTTATAAACTACGGGTGTCTGAGTTTGGAAGACTGGCTCTCGGACTGAAAGCCGGTGCCACCTTCTTCAGTACCGATTTCAACGGCTTTCAACTGGGATCGGGTGATATCACCACAGATCCGGCCTTTGCGGCTAATGCCAATGAGACCTTTCCCAACGTGGGCATTGGAGCCTTTTATTACGGTGACAACTACTACGTCGGACTATCTGCACCCAACCTGCTGAACAACACGCATCTTGAGGAAGAGAATGGGGTCAGCCGTTTTGGAGAAGAGGCCGTGCATTACTACCTGACCGGTGGTTATGTCTTCGACATCAATGCCGATTTTAAAGTGAAGCCTTCAGCCATGATTCGCGCCGTGGGTGGTGCTCCCCTATCCGTTGACATCAATGCCAATGTTTTGATGTACCAACGGTTTGAAGCCGGGGTGAGTTATCGCATTGGTGATGCCGTTGCCGGTTTGGTCAATTTTGAGGTCAAACCCGGATTACGCATTGGTTATGCCTACGACTATACACTCAGTAATCTGGGAGACTACAGCAGTGGATCCCACGAGATCATGGTCCTTTTTGATCTTGATTTCTTCGGCTTTATGCCCGGTTACCTCAAATCCCCAAGATTCTTCTAAACCCAACGATGATGAAAACCATATATATTCTTTTAGCTTGTGTCTTGGTGCAAACGCTCGGGGCACAGAATAGCCTGAGCAAGGCAGACAAATTATTTGCCTCCAAGGCGTTTTACGAAGCGGCTGCCCTCTATGAAGAGGAGACTGAAAAAAGTCAACAGGTACTACAGAACCTGGCCGACAGTTATTACTACTACAATGAGGGAAAAAAGGCTTATGACACCTATACGCAATTGTTCGATGCCCATGACGACATTGACTCGGAGTACTATTTCCGTTATGCGGAAACGGCCAAACTGGTAGGTGATCTGGACAAGGCCAGTGAATTACTGACCGAGTATACCGGAGCTCCGGTCAATTTGCGGGACCATTACAATGAAGTTCGTAAGAGCGTACCCCATCGTTTTGATACGCAGATGGTCAACCGCATGGCGCCCGAGTCAGATTTTGGTGCTACCTATTTTGATCGTCAGATCGTATTTGCTTCTACGCGCAATATCGAACGCCCGATCTACGGCTGGAACGGTGAGCCCTTCCTGGATCTGTATTACGGAAAAGTGTCGGGAACTACCTTGACCGATGTCGGCTTATTTCCCGGAGAAGTCAATACCGATGCGCATGAGAGCAGCCCTGCCTTTCACCCCAATGGCACCACCATGTACTTTACGCGAAACAGCGATAAAAAAGTGCGTATTGGTCGGGAGAAAGTCGGTGTACTCCAAATCATGAAAGCAGACCTGGTGGCCGGTCAATGGACGAACATTGAGCCAGTTTCTTTTGCCGGTGACAAATTCAATACCGCTCACCCTACGGTAAATCGAGACGGGACACGACTTTATTTCAGTAGTGATATGGAAGGTGGCTTTGGGAGTTACGACATCTATGAAGTTGCGATCAACGCAGACGGTAGCTTTGGAGAAGTGCGCAATCTAGGGGAAGCGGTCAATTCAAAGGAGCGCGAGCAGTTTCCATTTATTTCCGATCGCAATCACCTTTATTTTACCCGCACCGGTCCGATGACATTCGGTGGGATGGATATTTACGCAAGTGAATGGCAAGGTGACGCTTTCGCGAAAGCGTACAATATGGGACCCTCCATCAATACCCCTTATGACGATTTTGCTTTTATCGTGAAGGAAGGATCGGCCTCGGGCTACTTCTCTTCGAACCGAAGCGGTCAGGATAAATTACAGATCTTTACCCGCCGTCCTAATACAGAGGAAGAATACATTGTGGAAGGGGTGGTACAGGATAAGAACAGCGAAGAATTGCTTCCCGGTTCTTTAGTCACCCTTTTTGACAACCGAGGGAACGTCTTACAAGATACCATTGTCAAGGAGGATGCCCGCTATATCTTTAAAACAGAACCTAACCGCAAATACGTCGTTCGTGGTACCCGAAAGCTGTACATCCCTTACGATGTCGCATTTGAGACCGATCAGGAAGGAAATATCAGCCATAATATTTATCTCACCCTGGAATCTTACGCTGACGCGGAAAAGAATATTGAGAAAGACGAATTGACGCAGCTGACCCAGGTGAAATTGGAAAAGATCTATTTTGATTTCGATAAAAGCGCCATCACGGAGAAAGCCGCTAATACTCTGGACGATCTGGTTGCGCTCATGAAGAAATATCCAGAGATGGAGATTGAAGTGGCCTCCCATACCGATGCTCGCGGACCGGCTGATTACAACCTGGCCTTGTCCAAGCGCAGAGCACAATCGACCATGGATTATCTAATCAGCCAGGGCATTGAAGCCTCCCGACTGAAGTCCATAGGTTATGGAGAGATGCAGCCCTTAAACAACTGTACCGAACCCGGAATGTGTACGGAAGAAGAATACGACCTCAACCGACGTTCAGAATTTACCATTCTGAAATAAATACAACCAAGACATCCTAACCCACCAAAAAAACCTTTTGCTTCTGCAAGAGGTTTTATTTTTTTTAGGGGATTCTTATTCTACAAGCCGCTGATGTAGCTTCCGTAAAGGTCTTTAAAGCGAACTCCTCCGCTCAGGCGGTACTTGCTTAGTTTTTTATACTCGACTAAAGCCCAAAGCACAAACTCCTTCATAAAGTGCCGATCCTGTTCCGGAAGTTCGTTCTGATACTTCTGCAGTAGTTCTTCCAGGGGTTTAATGGCATCCAACTCCTTACGGTACTCTTCATCTTTGGCATCATCCAATAATTCAAAACCAGTCTGATCAAAAAACCATTCTACGACCTCGGCATAGGGATCTTGATCTGTTTCTTTTTTCAGCTTTTCGATCTTGGGAAAATACTCCAGGAATAGCGCTTTGATCGACGTTCCCAAGAGCTGTCGGGCCACCGAAGCAGCTCCTTCCAGTTCTCCCTCGTATACCAATTCTACTTTCCCGGTGATCGCAGGAATGATTCCCAGAAAATCACCTACCCGAACGGTGGTCTCCTCCTGACCGCTGAGGAGCATACGACGTTCTGCTGTACTCAATAGATTTTCAAATGCGGTAATACTGAGTCGGGCGCTCACTCCACTCTTCTCATCAATAAAATCACTTTCCCGGGCAACAAAACTCAACTGTTCCAATAAATCTTTGGCCATATCCGGCACATGGATCTGTTGGGCTTGCCTCTGGTCGAGCCTGGCTTCCTGCTCGGTGATCGTCCGCGCCACTTCGATCGATTCGGGATAATGCGTTAATATTTGAGATCCGATACGGTCTTTCAACGGCGTTACTATACTTCCACGATTGGTGTAATCTTCCGGATTTGCGGTGAAGACAAACTGAATGTCCAGGGGGAGTCGGAGTTTAAAGCCTCTGATCTGCATGTCCCCTTCCTGCAAGATATTGAATAGAGCCACCTGAATGCGTGCCTGCAGGTCAGGTAACTCGTTGATCACAAAAATGCTGCGATTGGCGCGCGGGATCATCCCAAAGTGGATCACCCGATCGTCGGCATAGCTCAGTTTTAAATTGGCTGCTTTGATAGGATCTACATCCCCAACCAGATCGGCCACGGTCACGTCAGGGGTCGCCAGTTTTTCGGCAAAGCGTTCCTCCCGGTACAACCAGCTAATGGGAGTGTCATCTCCTTTCTGCGCGATCAGTTCTTTGGCATAGCGCGAAATGGGCTGAAAAGGGTCGTCAACAATCTCTGAACCACTCACATAAGGGATATACTCGTCCAAAAGATTGACCATTTGACGGGCCAGACGGGTTTTGGCCTGCCCGCGTAATCCAAGTAGGTTAATGTTGTGTCGCGAGAGTATGGCTCGTTCCAGTTCAGGAATTACGGTATGTTCGTACCCATGTATCCCGGAGAAGGTGTCTTCGCCTTGCCGTAATTTTGCAATCAGATTATCGCGCAATTCTTCCTTGATCGATCTGCTTTGATAGCCTGCTTTTTTTAATTCACCAAAGGTGTTTATTTTCTTATAGTCCATTGTATTCTTTTCTTTTTTTACGGGCTCATTAGCCTCTTTATCGTATTCTTTTTTTCGGTTGGTTTCGTAATCCTGGAAGATCATTTCGCCCAATCCCTGCAAGCCGGTGTAAAAGGCTTTACCTTGATTGGCCTCCGTAAATTCATCCACAAATTGCTGTAGGTAGGGATCGTTGGCGATCATAAAGGTGGTAATGGGAATTCTTAATTTACGGGCCTGCTGCGCCATAGCGTAGCAGCGATTCACGATGTGCGGGTCCAGACCATTGGGATTCTTATAATAGCGTCCGTCCTTTAAACGCAGACAGCTGGGTTTCCCATCCGTGATCATAAAGATCTGTTTGTTGGTATTCCGCTTGCGGCGAAGGAGATCCATGGCCAATTCGAGACCGGCCACCGTATTGGTGTGAAATGGCCCTACCTGCAGATAGGGTAAATCTTTAATCTTGATGGGCCAGGCATCGTTACCAAAGACCAGGATATCCAAAGTGTCTTTAGGATAGCGGGTTGTGATCAGTTCTGCCAGCGCCATGGCCACTTTCTTAGCCGGTGTGATCCGGTCTTCTCCGTAGAGGATCATACTGTGGCTGATATCGATCATCAGCACCGTACTCATTTGTGCCTTAAAAGAAGTTTCCTCCACCACGAGATCGCTTTCGCGTAAGCTAAACTCGTCGATACCCTGATTGATCTGTGCATTCCGTAAACTCTCTGTCATGGAGATCCGATCTAGGGCATCGCCATACTGATAGTCCCGATACTCTCCCGTATGTTCATCACCACGCCCCACGTGTTTGGTGCGGTGGTTTCCCGACAGGCCTTTGCGAAGCTTCCCAAAGATCTGATCCAGCGCCCGCTGGCGAATGGCTTGTTCGGTCTTTTCAGTAATGGCTGCTCCTCCACTCCCATCGGGTCTGATCTCTTCACGGATATAGCCTCGATCTTTGAGTTCCTGAACAAAATCATCCAGGCTATAGTCATCCGTGGTCAATTGGTACTCCTGATCCAGTTGCTTCAACCAATCCATGGCTTCATCAAAATCTCCGGAAGTATGGGTGATCAATTCCTGAAAGACGTCAAACAACTTATCGAAAGGTGTTTGCTCAGGAGTGGTATAGGGTTCAAAGACAAAACCTTGTCGTAAATCCTTCTTTTTCATAGCATTCTAAATTATAAAAAAGCCACAAAAGCCCCATCCGGCTGGCGTTAAAGTATTGCCAAGAATTCCTAGGCAATCCCTCAAGACTTTTTGTAGCCCTTAGGAATGAATTATTTTTACAGAAAAGACCTTTGCCTTGAAATTCAAACTGGAATCTGATTTTAAACCGACCGGAGATCAACCTCAGGCTATCGAGCAACTCGTTAAAGGATTGAACGCTGAGGAGCGCTATCAGACCCTACTGGGAGTTACCGGAAGTGGAAAGACCTTCACCATCGCCAATGTGGTGCAGCAAGTACAGAAACCCACCCTGGTACTGGCCCATAATAAGACCTTGGCCGCCCAGTTATACAGTGAGTTCAAGGCCTTCTTTCCCAACAATGCCATTGAGTACTTCGTGTCGTATTACGATTACTACCAGCCGGAAGCCTACATCCCAACTTCAGGAACCTATATTGAAAAGGACCTTTCGATCAATGAAGAGATTGAGAAACTGCGCCTAAGCACTACCTCTTCTCTGCTTTCAGGACGCCGTGACGTGATCGTTGTCGCTTCCGTTTCCTGTTTATATGGGATTGGGAATCCGGTGGAGTTTCAAAAGAATGTGATCTCCATTAAGAGAGATCAAATAATTTCCAGGACCATGTTGCTCAAGCGATTGGTGCAGGGACTGTATTCGCGTACGGAAGGGGAGTTCAATCGGGGCAACTTCCGGATCAAAGGCGATACGGTGGATATTTTTCCCGGTTATGCCGACGATGCCTTTCGAGTACACTTTTTTGGAGACGAAATTGAAGATATTGAGCAGTTTGACGTCAAGACCAATGAAGTGCTGGAGAAGTACGACCGGCTCAATATTTACCCGGCCAATATGTTCGTGACTAGTCCGGATCGTTTACAGAACGCCATCGACCAAATCAGTATTGATCTGGGCAAGCAAGTCGACTATTTTAAAGACATTGCCAAACATTTGGAAGCCAAGCGGCTGGAGGAGCGAACGAATTTTGATCTGGAGATGATTCGCGAACTCGGATATTGCTCGGGTATCGAGAATTACTCCCGCTACCTGGACGGTCGTGATCCCGGGACCCGCCCGTTCTGCTTGCTCGACTATTTCCCCGACGATTACCTGATGGTAGTAGACGAAAGTCACGTGACCGTTTCACAGGTCAGCGCCATGTATGGAGGCGATCGCAGTCGGAAGGAGAATCTGGTTGAATACGGTTTCCGACTTCCGGCAGCTATGGACAATCGGCCGTTGAAGTTTGAAGAATTTGAACAACTCCAAAATCAGGTCATCTATGTGAGTGCTACTCCCGCAGATTACGAATTGCAGAAATCCGAAGGTATTTACGTGGAGCAGATCATCCGCCCCACCGGGCTTTTAGATCCGGTGGTGGAAGTGCGACCCAGCCTCAATCAAATCGATGATTTGCTGGAGGAGATCCAAAAACGCGTGGAGCTTGATGAACGAGTTCTGGTAACCACCTTGACCAAACGCATGGCCGAGGAACTGACCAAATACCTGGATCGCGTACAGGTGCGCGCCCGCTACATCCACTCGGATGTGGACACCCTGGAGCGGGTCGAGATCATGCACGATCTGCGTTCTGGTCTTTTTGACGTATTGGTCGGCGTTAACCTCTTGCGCGAAGGCCTGGATCTTCCGGAAGTTTCTCTGGTAGCGATCCTGGATGCTGATAAGGAAGGTTTTTTAAGAAGTAATCGATCACTAACTCAAACCATTGGCCGGGCCGCCCGAAATATTAACGGAATGGCCATTCTCTACGCAGATACGATAACCCGTTCTATGAAAGAGGCCATCGATGAGTCGAATTACCGGCGTGAAAAACAGATCGCATACAATCAAAAGCACAATGTAACGCCTAAGGCGATCAAAAAATCGCTGGATAGTGCGCTTTCGCGAAAGCAAAAATACACGCTGGAAGCGGAGAATATTGTCAATCTGGCTGCGGAACCCAAGGAGGAATACCTGACCAAACCACAAATCGAAAAGAAGATTCGCGATACACGGAAGCAAATGGAGAAGGCCGCCAAAGAACTCGATTTTATGCAAGCTGCTCAATTAAGAGACCGCATCAAAAGCTACCAGGATCAATTGCAGGAATTGGCCTGATCTCTGACTAAAGGAAAATTCTGCACACCCATACGAGCCCGGCCACCGTTAAAGAAAGCCTAAGAAACGAGCCTCCCCTGCCTTTTTGGCTATATTTGAGCGAATCGCTCAATAATTTCATTATGCGCAATCTGTTCTTGATTGGTCTTTGCTTTGTCTGGCTATCCACCGCCTGGGGACAAGGAATCACCCTCACTCCTGAAAAACCTTCCTCAGCCACGATCTACGAAGATCTGCTTAAACTGAATTTTTTAGGGACAGTGCTCTACGTCGCGGCTCATCCAGATGATGAGAATACGGCGATGATCTCCTATTTTGAAAATGATGTACACGCGAGGACTATTTATCTATCCATGACCCGTGGTGATGGCGGTCAGAACCTGATCGGTCCTGAACTTCGCGAACTTCTTGGTTTGATCAGGACACAGGAATTACTGGCGGCCCGCCGCACGGACGGTGGTGAGCAACGCTTTACCCGTGCCAATGATTTTGGGTATTCCAAACATCCGGATGAAACCCTGGAAATCTGGAACAAAGATCAGGTCTTGCACGATGTGGTCTGGGCGATTCGAAAACTTCAACCGGACATCATCATCAACCGCTTCGATCACCGCAGTCCTGGAAGTACACACGGACACCATACTTCTTCTGCCATGCTCAGCGTAGAAGCCTTTGATCTCGCAGGCGATCCAAACGCCTATCCCGAACAATTAGATCGCGTGGATATCTGGCAACCCAAAAGACAGTTCTTCAATACCTCCTGGTGGTTTTATGGCAGCCGCGAGAACTTCGAAAAGGCCGACAAAAGTAATTTGGTTACGGTCGATCTGGGTAGCTACTACCCCAATTACGGTTTGAGCAATACGGAGATCTCTGCGCTCAGTAGAAGTCAACATAAATCACAGGGCTTCGGAAATACGGGTCGACGGGGGCAGGATCTGGCTTATCTCGAATTCATACAAGGCGATCAACCCACCAATGGAGCCGTATTTTCAGGCATTGATACGTCCTGGAACCGAGTTCCCGGAGGAGCACCCATCGCAGCACTGCTCAACGACCTCATAAAGAACTACGACTTTAGAAATCCATCGGCCAGTGTGCCTCGATTGGTGGAGGTGTATCGCCTAATTGATCAATTGGAAGCTGGTCACTGGAAAAGCTTGAAAAAGAAAGAGATCAAAACCCTAATCGCAGATGCCTCAGGACTTTTCCTGGAGGCGATCGCTGATCAACCTCAGGCCACACCAGGACAAAGCCTGTCGATCAATCTGGAAGCCATCAACCGGAGTGCGGTTCCCATGCAGTTGCAGGAAGTACAAGTCCTGCCTCGAGGGAAACGTACCACTATTGGCCAGGCACTCGACAACAATAAGGGCTGGGAACAAAAAATAGAGACGAGCATCCCTCAAAATGCGCAATACTCTTCAGCCTATTGGCTGCGTAACCCCGGAACCTTAGGCATGTATGCCGTGGAGGATCCCAACAAAATTGGATTACCGGAAACTCCGGTAGAACACCAAGTGGCCTTTACCGTTTCCATTGCAGGACAAAACTTCACTTTTGAACGGCCTTTACGCTACAAATACAACGATCGGGTGGACGGCGAGGTGTATCAACCTCTCGAGATCGTTCCTCCGGTAACAGTAGCTCTGGAAGATGACGTGATCATTTTCGCGGAAGCCAAACCTAAGACCATCAAAGTTCAGGTCACCGCCTACCAGGATAATCTCAACGGAAATCTTGAATTGCGTGCGCCCTCTTCTGCCTGGAGCGTGAGTCCGTCGACCGCCTCTGTCACACTGGCGAAGAAAGGAGCCACACAAGAAATAAGCTTTACAGTGACCCCACCAGCCTCAGCCAGTGAAGGAACTCTAACACCTGTGTTCACCACTCAAGGACAGCAGTATGCCGATAAGATGATCACCATCGATTACGATCATATCCCTTTACAGACGGTGCTTCTTCCGGCCGACGCCCGGGTGGTACGCCTGGATATTAAACGGAAGGGAGACTATATTGGCTACATTGCCGGTGCCGGTGATGCTGTTCCGGAAAGTCTCGAACAGATCGGTTATCAGGTGGCGTTGATTGACCCGGCGTCCATCACTACCGAGCTACTTAAACAGTTTGATGCCGTGGTCCTGGGCATACGGGCCTACAATGTGGTCGAAGAACTACAGCAACAGCAGACGAAATTACTGGAGTACGTAGAACAAGGCGGCACCCTCATCACGCAGTACAACACCAGCGGTCGATGGACCAATACTCAGGTGGGAGCTCCGTATACCCTGGAACTTTCTCGGGATCGGGTGACCGATGAGAATAGTAAAGTCACTATCGTTTCCCCCCAGCACCCCGCCTTGAATTATCCCAATAAAATAACAGCCGCTGATTTTGAGGGATGGACCCAGGAACGCGGACTTTATTTTCCGGATAAATGGTCGGAAGAATACACCCCCCTACTTCGTATGAATGATCCCGGTGAGGCACCTACCGACGGAAGTCTTCTGGTGACCCAATATGGGAAGGGGCACTATGTGTATACCGGACTCAGTTTTTTTAGAGAATTTCCTGCCGGCGTTGCCGGTGCCTACCGACTGTTTGCTAATCTCTTGGCTCTAGGAAAGGAACAGGAAACGGAAAAGATCAAAGGATGAGCGATCCTACTCCGGAAACCTATACCTGGAAAAAGATGTACACCGTGGTGCTTTGCGCCAACGCCTTGTATATCCTACTGTTCTACCTCTTCATGCACTACTTCGTCGCCTAACTTCTAGCCCCTGCTCATGCAACTACTCGATTGGATCGTCTTAAGTCTTACGCTTTTTTTTATTGTGGGTTACGGCGTATGGAAGACTAGAGGCAGTTCGACCGTTCAGGATTATATAAAAGGCGGAAGCACGGCCCAATGGTGGACCATCGGTTTATCGGTCATGGCTACCCAGGCCAGCGCGATCACTTTTTTATCCACACCCGGTCAGGCGTTTCATGATGGAATGGGCTTCGTTCAATTCTATTTTGGACTTCCCATCGCTATGGTGATCATCTGTATGGTTTTTATACCTATCTATCACCGACTTAAAGTCTACACGGCTTACGAATACCTGGAGTCGCGTTTTGATCAGAGAACAAGAACCCTGACAGCCTTGCTGTTTCTCACCCAACGCGGACTGGCCGCGGGGATCACCATCTATGCTCCGGCCATCATCTTGTCCGCCGTTCTAGGTTGGGATCTGACCACCCTGAATATCATTATTGGAATTTTAGTGGTGATTTACACGGTCTCCGGAGGTACCAAGGCCGTTAGCGTGACTCAAAAGCAACAAATGGGTGTCATTTTCGCCGGGATGTTCATCGCATTTTTTCTCATCTTAAGCTATCTACCTCAGGGCATTGATTTTAAAGAATCGATGCTGATCGCGGGTGCCAATGAGAAACTCAATGTTTTGGATTTCGGCTTTGATTTTGATAACCGTTATACCTTTTGGAGTGGCCTGATCGGGGGAACTTTTCTTGCCCTCTCCTACTTTGGGACCGACCAAAGTCAGGTGCAACGATACCTAAGTGGGAAGAACGTGCGCGAAATGCGACTGGGACTCATTTTCAACGGCCTACTTAAAGTCCCCATGCAATTCTTTATCCTGCTGGTTGGCGTCATGGTCTTCATCTTTTACCAATTCAACAGCGCCCCACTCAATTTCAATCCGGCCGGAGAGCAGGCGGTAAAAACCTCAGCCTATCAAGCAGAATACGTAAACTTAGAAAACCAACTCCACACCCTGGAGGATCAGAAGAAAAGCTTGACCCTAAGTATTGCACAAAACGAGCCTTCGAAAAGGGTCTTAGACGAATTGGCACAAGTCAATAAGGAAGAAGCACAGCTGCGAACGCAAGCCAAAGAATTGATCCATTTGGCGGATGAGGACATTGAGACCAACGACAAGGACTATGTTTTTATTCACTTCATCCTCAACAACCTGCCCAACGGTCTGATCGGTCTTTTGCTGGCCGTCATCCTTTGTGCTGCCATGTCGAGTACGGCCTCCGAATTGAATGCGCTGGCCGCAACCACGACCGTCGATCTGTACAAACGCAATAAAGAAGGCCGGGAAGATCAGCACTATGTGCAGGCCACACGCTGGTTTACCCTGCTCTGGGGAGCTATCGCCATCACCATTGCCTGTACCGCGAGGCTGTTCGATAACCTGATCCAATTGGTCAATATCATCGGTTCCGTATTCTATGGAAACATTCTGGGGATTTTCCTATTGGCCTTTTTTGTTCGCTACGTTAAACAGCGGGCCGTATTCATGGCGGCGCTGATTACTCAATGTATCGTGATCTATGGGTATTTTGCCGATTGGATGCCTTACCTCTGGTTGAATCTGTTTGGCTGTGCTTTGGTCATGCTGATCGCTGTTCTCTTACAGAAAATAAGTCCTCAAACCACCTCCTGATGCAGATCATTCGTTGGGGCATACTGGGTTTAGGAAAGATCGCACATAGCTTTGCCGCTGATCTGATCGAGGTAGAAGGAGCCCGTCTGCAGGCTGTTGGCTCACGGGATCAGGAGAAGGCAAACGCTTTCGCGAAAGCCTATTCTCAGGACGATCAACCGATGCCAACGGCCTATTCCAGTTACGAGGAGTTGCTCCAAGATCCGGAAATAGATGTGGTCTATATTGCCACGCCACACGCCTTACACCTGTCCAATACACTGGCCAGTCTGGATCATGGGAAAGCAGTGTTGTGCGAGAAACCACTGGGGTTGAATCAAGCGCAGATTCAAAGAATGATGCAACGAGCGCAGCAACAAAAATGCTTTCTTATGGAAGCCATGTGGATGCAATTTTTACCACACTTTCGTTTCGTTCAGCGTCTGATACAGAGCGGAGACTTTGGAGCGATTCGCAACATTACTGCAGATTTTAGTTTTGAAGGGAACTTCGATCCCGAGTCCCGGCTCTATGCGAAGTCTTTGGGCGGCGGGGCCTTATTGGATGTAGGGATTTATCCGCTCTATTTGGCCACTGCTCTTTTGGGGCCACCTCAAAAGGTACAGGCGAAAGCACTTTTGCTTGAGAATGGTGTGGACGGTAGTGTCTCCATCCGGACCAATCATGCCCAGGGAGCAACAGCCAACCTCAGTGCCAGTATTATCGAAAAAGGACCATTGACGGCTCGTATTAGCTGCGAGAACGGACTGATCAAAATACCACGACCTTTTTATAAAGGAGACCGGGTAATCACCATATTGCACGGGAAAGAAACCCACCACGATTTTGGCTATGTACTGAAGGGCTATGCTCATGAGATCGCCCATGTGAATGCAGCCTTGCATGCCGGAAAACTGGAGAGTGAAGCCCTACCCTTGCAGCGAAGTTTGGAACTGATGGAATTAATGGACCAGGTCAAAGAGCAGATCGGCTTGCACTACGCTTAATATAAAAAAAGCGCTTCCCAAGAAGCGCTTTGATTGTAGTTGTTTCATAAGGATTACATCGCCCCCCACTCTTTCAGGGAATCTTTGTTCATTTTCACATAATCCATATTGTCGGCCTCCTGAGCCGCGGCTAAAGAAGCCTTAGCGGCTTTAATCGCCCCTTTCTTATCTCCGGCTTTCGCCAAAATAAGCGACTGCTGACGCAATTGCCAGTATCTCGGATTATCGATCATAGACATGGCTTTGTCCATATATTCTTTCGCCTTGTTGATGTCTTTGTCAGCAGACAAATAATACACGGCAGCTGCATAATAATCAGACGCTGCAGGACCGGATAACGTACGATCGATACTTGCCATGACGGCTTTGTCGGTCATCACCTGAATAGGTACGCCTACATAGGTGTTTTCCCAAAGAATACCCATATTCGCTCCGTTCATGGTCACATCATCAAAAGTAATGGTGAATGATTCGATATCCATAGGCATATCTTGAGTGGGTACGGTAGCCGTAGCGACTACTTTAGATTCATCCCATTCCTGAGGCAGTCCCCAGTTCGTCGCATCACTGTAAAAGATCACGTCCCATTCTGCAGCGCTTGGTTTAGCGTAAACCGCATAGGTTCCTGCTTTTACCTCGCTACCGCCGATCATAACATCTTCGGAGAAGGTAATCTTGGTGTTCTCATTGGCCCCCATGCGCCACATCTGATCGAAGGGTACCAGGTCACCAAAAATCGTTCTACCGCGCATGGCGGGTCTGGAATATTCCAGTTTAACATCCGTCAACCCGATGGTTTGTTCCATTTCCGCTTTCGGACTGGGTTGTGGAGTGACAATTTGAGCTTGAGCAGTTCCGCAAAAAGCGAAAGCGATCAAGGCAATAAATACATTTTTCATGTTGTAATTTTATCAGTTAAAGCTTGTTATTCAAGGCCTAAACGGCCTATACGAAAGTAACGAACTACCTTGCTTACTGCTGTTAAGAAAATCCTAATTTAGATCGTTGATTTTGACTTACTTTTGAGGCATGAAACGATGGATGTCCGAAACCATAGGCACCTTTTCTATGGTCTTTTGCGGTTGTGGAGCCATGACCGTCAATGAAGTAACTCAAGGCGCGGTTACCCATCCGGGAGTGGCTATTACCTGGGGTTTGATCGTCATGGCGATGATCTATGCCTTTGCGGATATTTCCGGGGCTCACTTTAATCCTGCAGTCACGGTGGGGTTTGCTTTCGCAAAAAAATTCTCCTGGAAAGAAGTACCGATCTACATCAGCGCACAAGTTTTGGGTGCAATACTGGCTTGTCTCTTTCTTTGGTTGCTATTTCCGGAAAGTGAATACTACGGAGCGACCCTACCCACGGTAGTCGCCTGGAGAGCCTTTATCATTGAATTTTTGCTGACCTTCTTCCTGATGGTCGTGATCATCAATGTTTCTACCGGGGCGAAAGAAATTGGCATTGTGGCCGGTATTGCGATCGGTGGGGTCATTCTGTTGGAGGCCATGTTTGCCGGACCGATCACCAAGGCATCCATGAATCCAGCACGTTCCATAGGTCCTGCCCTGGTCTCCGGTCATTGGGAAACACTTTGGATCTACCTAACAGCACCTTTTTTGGGAGCGCTGGTCGCGGTATCCAGCTGTCGCTGGGTCAAAGCTGATCAGTGCTGCTAGTCCCTAAACTTTAGATTTTGTTTAACGTATGATGCTTCATCGTTAAACGCAATACCCCTAATTTTAACACAATTCGTAGCTAGCAGTTAATTCTGCTTTACGTTGCGTCAGTAAGCATCCACCTCTTATGAAAATTTATACCCTGCATACCAAACAGAATTTACCGATCAGTCTGGAAGAGGCCTGGAATTTTCTCTCCTCGCCCAAGAATCTCAAGACCATCACCCCGGATTATATGGGATTTCAAATTCTATCCGGCGCCGACCGCCCGGTGTATGCCGGGCAAATCATTCAGTACATCGTAACCCCCCTACTAGGTATTAAAACCAAATGGGTGACCGAGATCACGCACGTAGAACACGGCCGTTACTTTGTGGATGAACAGCGCTTTGGACCCTATGCCCTTTGGCATCATAAGCACTTCTTGAAAGAAATACCTGGAGGGGTGGAAATGGAAGACATTGTAGATTATAAATTACCGCTAGGTATCTTGGGTCAATGGGCTCATCCCTTTCTGGTCAAGCCCAAATTGGAAGAAATCTTCAACTACCGAAAAGAAAAATTAGAGTCTATGTTCGGGATTTATAATCCGGATGCAGACACCGAAGGAATCACTAAACACGAAATACTCGCTTAATTATGAAAAAGAATATTTTACTCATCGGCGGATCTCACGGTATTGGCTTTGAGATCGCCCGTAAAATGCACAAGGAAAATCATCTCTTCATCGCTTCCAGAACCAATGAAGATTTGGGTAACCTGGATGTTGATTATATAGAATACAACGTGGAGACTGAAGAGTTGGATCTGTCCGAATTGCCTGATCGTTTAGATGGTCTAGTGTATTGTCCGGGGTCGATCAATTTGAAGCCCTTTAAAATGTTGAGTACGCAGGCCTTCAAAGAAGATATGGAGATCAACTTCTTCAGCATGGTCAAAACCGTACATACGGTATTGGACCGTTTAAAAGCCTCTGATCAGGCCAGTTTGGTCTTTTTCAGCACGGTGGCTGTGAAGGTAGGGATGCCCTTCCACACCAGTGTTGCCGCTGCAAAAGGAGCCATTGAAGGTTTCGCGAAAGCCTTGGCTGCAGAATTTGCCCCTCAATTCCGGGTGAATGTGATCGCGCCTTCCTT
Organism: Flavobacteriaceae bacterium YJPT1-3; assembly: GCA_029866965.1. Lineage (GTDB taxonomy): Bacteria > Bacteroidota > Bacteroidia > Flavobacteriales > Flavobacteriaceae > Croceiramulus > Croceiramulus getboli. Next base: position 2,801,743 of record CP123444.1, read on the forward strand.
AACAGACACCCCCCTTGCTGAACGCCTGTTGGGCAACGATAAGAAAAAAGAGAAAATGGATGAAAGACATCCCTTGAAACGGGTAGGTGAACCGGAAGATATTGCCAATATCGCTGCATTTCTGCTGAGCGAGGACAGTTCGTGGATCACGGGTCAGGTGATTGGCGTTGACGGTGGGATGAGCACCTTAAACGTACAGTAATATGGCGAAACAGCAAGTATCCATCTTTTGGTTTCGACGGGATTTGCGCCTGGATGATAATGTGGGCTTGTTGGAAGCGCTCAAGGGGGACTATCCAGTCTTGCCTATTTTCATTTTTGATCGGCAGATTCTAGACGAGCTTCCTAAAGACGATGCCCGGGTTACGTTTATCTACGAGACCTTGCAAAAAATGCGCGACGAACTGCAAAAGGAACGCGGGAGTTCTCTGGCCATGTACCACGGCCAACCGAAAGCAGTCTTTAGCGAGTTGATTGAGGAATGGGATATTCAAGCTGTGTATACCAATCACGATTATGAACCCTATGCGAAAGAACGGGATGAATCCATAAAAGCGCTATTGAAGGAGCAAGACATTCCTTTCCATACCTTTAAAGATCAGGTCATTTTTGAACGGGATGAGGTAGTTAAGAATGATGGCGACCCCTACGTGGTCTACACGCCCTACAAGAACAAATGGAAGGAGACTTTTGATGCCGATCAGCATTTGAAGATCCACTATACCAGTCAATATTGGGATCAATTCATCGAGCACTCCCGTTTACCTAATCTGTCACTGAGCGATATGGGCTTTTCACGCTCCTCCATTGAAGTCCCTGACTATGAAGTCACGCCCACACTCATCCAGAATTACGAAGACACGCGCAATTATCCAGCTCAGGAAGGTACCTCCCGGCTGGGGCCGCATCTCCGTTTTGGTACGGTAAGCGTCCGTAAGATGGTCAAAAAAGCCATAGCTCAAGAAAATGAGGTATTCTGGAGTGAGCTGATCTGGCGCGAATTCTTTATGCAAATCTTAGATCACTTCCCGGAAACCGTAGATAATGCCTTTAGAAAAAAATACGACCGAATCGACTGGCGCAACAATGAAGAGGAATTTGAAAAATGGAAAGCCGGGAAAACCGGTTATCAATTGGTAGATGCCGGAATGCGGCAATTAAACACGACGGGCTATATGCACAATCGCGTACGTATGTTGGTGGCCAGTTTTCTCTGTAAACATTTGTTGATCGACTGGCGTTGGGGTGAAGCCTATTTTGCTGAAAAACTATTGGATTACGAACAATCCAGCAATGTGGGTAATTGGCAATGGGCCGCAGGGAGTGGCGTAGACGCTGCCCCCTACTTCCGGATCTTCAATCCCATGACCCAGGTGGATAAATACGATAAAAACAAGGAGTACATCAAAGAATACGTACCCGAAGTGGATACCGACGACTACCCGGAGAAAATGGTCGATCATAAAGAAGCCCGGGAGCGCTGTCTGGAAGTTTACAAAGAAGCGGTTGGATAAGACCTAAGTATTCAAAGAAAAACCCCTTCTTGCGAAGGGGTTGTAAGGGTCTGTAAATTGGATTGTGGAATTACTCCCGCACCAAGAAAAGCTGTAGCACCAATAGTCCGCCTGAAGCCACCAATAAAATGTAGGCTGCAGTCAGCATCATTGAGCCAATGGCCCAATTTTGTGCTTCGAAAAGGCCACCCAAAATGACTAATACCATAGCCAGTACGAGTACGCCTGCAATGTAATTTTTCTTCATAATTTAAAGTTTTGGTTTATTAAAAATAAAGCTTGAAGAGTCCCCATGCACCTTTACTCGATGAATACGGTAATATGCTCGTTGTATGACGGTTCTATCGATTTTTTTTGCTCAAAACACCCCTGATAATGCCCTGGTGGGCCTTCATTTACCATACTGAGTTGTTAGGAAAATATTAAATGAGCTTTGTGCTTAGTATCATTCATATGTTTTTACGTACTTCGTATAAAACACAGAAACATGACCATTTTTGTCGATATGGACGAGGTGCTCGCTGATACCTACGGAGCACACATCAAACACTACAATGAAGAATACGGAGCACAACTCACCCGCGAAGAATGCATGGGGAAAGATGTCTGGGAATGTGTTCCGAAGGAAAGACAAAAGAGTGTACATGCCCATACCAGTAAAGAAGGGTTCTTTCGGAATCTGGAAGTGATCGAAGACAGCCAGGAGGTATTAAAAGAGCTCTCTAATAAGTACGACATTTACATCGCCTCCGCTGCCATGGAGTATAAGAACTCCTTGATCGAAAAATACGATTGGTTAGATGCCCATTTCCCATTCATCGGCTGGCGTAAACGTATTCTCTGTGGTCACAAACACATTTTGAAGGGAGATCTGCTCATTGACGACCGTTCGTTCAATCTGGAGCGCTTTAGCGGTCGGGTGCTGCAGTTCACCTCTCCTCATAACGTCAACACCATTTCTTTCGAACGGGTGGACAATTGGAAAGAGGTAGCCGATAAATTGCTGTAGACCTACCCACTTAAGAACGAAATACTTTGGCAAAATACTAAGCTCACCTCTATGAATTGGTAGGGGTATTTGATATTTTTATCGATTCAACCACCATCGATGAAAACAACCTCATCCCATTTTGCCTACGGAGAAGATCAATTGAGCTGTCGCCTTGCCCTGAAGCTCGCGAGAGGAACCCTTCAGGGTACTCTTTCGCCCAGCGCAGCCCAAAAAATCCAAAGCAGTCAGCAAGTCGTAGCCACCATTGTAGATCGGGAAGAGCCGGTCTATGGGATCAATACCGGTTTCGGACCTCTCTGTACCACCCGGATCAATAAAGAAGAAACCCGACGTTTACAAACGAATATTCTTAAGAGTCACAGCGTGGGCGTGGGCGATCCCGTATCCAGCGAAATCGCCCGACTGATGCTTGTGCTCAAACTACACGCTCTGGCCCAGGGGTTTTCGGGAGTTGCCCTCGAAACCCTGCAACGCATACAGTGGCATCTGGACGAAGGGATTATTCCTGTGGTCCCCAGTCAAGGTTCAGTAGGAGCCTCCGGCGATCTGGCCCCTCTGGCTCACCTTTTCCTCCCCTTGATCGGACTGGGCGAAGTGGAGTATGAGGGAGAAAAGCAACCTACTCAGCAAGTGCTCGATCGCTACAATTTGAGTCCGTTATCCCTGGGTCCCAAGGAGGGCCTGGCCCTGATCAATGGAACTCAATTTATCGCCGCGCACGCCGTGCTGCTGATTGAACGACTGCAACGGGCTCTGGATCATGCAGATCTCTTTGGAGCCATGATGTTGGAAGGCCTGCAGGGATCAGCCAGACCGTTTATGGAAGCCTTGCATCAACTCCGACCTTATCAGGCCAATCAGCATGTAGCTACGCGCATTCGCAACTTTTTAGAGGGCTCAGAAATTTTGGAGGACCATATCGATTGTGAACGGGTGCAGGACCCCTACTCTCTCCGATGCATGCCTCAGGTACATGGTGCCAGCCGCACTGCCTGGCTGCATCTTAAGGAACTCGTTGAAATAGAATTGAACGCGGTCACCGATAATCCGGTGGTCATTGACGAAGACCTGACCATCAGTGGCGGAAATTTTCACGGCCAACCGCTCGCTATGGCTATCGATTATGCATGCCTGGCGGCTTCTGAGCTGGGCAGTATTGCAGACCGAAGGATCTACCTGGCTCTTGAAGGCAATATTGGCGTACCGAAACTGCTGATGAAGGATACCGGAATCAATTCTGGTTATATGATGCTGCAATACACCTCTGCCGCCCTGGCCAGCGAGAATAAAAGCCTTTGTTTTCCGTCTAGTGCCGACAGTATTCCTACCTCTTTGGGGCAGGAAGATCACGTTAGTATGGGCTCGATTTCAGGACGAAAAGCACTACAGGTGGTCGAGAATTTAGAAAAGATACAGGCTGTAGAACTCCTAACTGCAGCACAGGCCTTTGAATTCCGGAAACCCCTCAAATCAGGGCCGGTACTCGATGCCATACATAGTGCGCTTCGGGAGACTGTTTCCTTTGCTGCTGAAGATCGCATTTTTGCTGAGGATATTGAACTAGGCTTACAATTCATTAAATCCGGTAAGGCCATCCATATCGCGCAGCAAATCCTGGAACAAAACGGAGTGAATACCAGCACCCCCTGGAGTGCACAATTCGATGGTTACTGATATGGAAAATACCTTTGTAATCGGACCGATCTCCCAGTGCCTTCCCATGACCAATCTGCCCGGTCGCGGAGCGCTTCGAGATGAACAACTCCCCATCATCGAACAAGCAGGAATACGGGTTGATCAGGGGAAGGTGATTGAAGTAGGTCATTTTGATCCATTGTCCGCTTTCGCGAAAGCCAATCAGCTACCTCTTCATCAGTTAGAAAGACCCTATGTGGCCTTACCGGGATGGGTGGATGCACATACTCATCTCTGTTTTGGAGGCAGCCGGGCTCGGGACTATGCTCTGCGCAATTCGGGAAAATCTTATTTGGAAATCGCTAAGGCCGGAGGAGGTATCTGGGATACGGTGACGCAAACCCGGGCCACCTCTAAAGCCCAGTTGACCGAAGACTTCATCAACCGTTTAAAGCGCTGCCAGCATCTAGGGGTGACTACGGTGGAAGTCAAAAGCGGCTACGGTCTGAATGTAGAGGAGGAATTGAAATTATTGGAAGCCATCCAGGCGGGAGCAGAACGATCAGCTTCTAAAGTGGTGAGCAGCTGTTTGGCAGCGCACTTGATGCCTAAGGATTTTTTGGAGAGTCCTGAGGCGTATCTGAAAATGATCAGCCAGGAGCTCTTCCCTATCCTTAAAAGTCGAAATCTGGCAGATCGCATAGACGCCTTTGTGGAAGAAAGTGCCTTTAGTGCGGAGCAGATCCGTCCCTATTTTGCCGAAGCGATCAAACTAGGCTTCGACCTTACAGTACATGCGGATCAATTCACAACCGGTGGTAGTGCGCTGGCGGTGGAAATGGGGGCGCGTAGTGCTGATCATCTGGAGGCCAGCACTGCCAAGGAGATTGCGCTTCTAGCCAAAAGTAACACCGTGGCCGTTGCCCTGCCCGGGGCTTCCTTAGGCTTAGGATGTGGGTATACCCCTGCTCGTGCCCTGCTCGATGCAGGAGCAGCTTTGGCCATTGCCAGTGATTGGAATCCGGGATCTGCTCCCATGGGTCACTTGTTACTTCAAGCGGCCGTATTAGGTGCGGCTGAAAAACTCAGCAACGCAGAAGTGCTTGCCGGAATTAGCTGTAGAGCGGCTGATGCTCTGGGACTGGAAACTGCAGGCCGAATACAAGCAGGGGCTGCAGCCGATTTTCTCCTATTCCCAACTGACGATTACCGGGAAATCACCTACCATCAAGGACAACTCCTGCCCGACTACGTCTTTATTGATGGGCAGGCTGTAAAACAACCAAACCATGAACTTTAAAGCAAGTATTGAACAAGGCATTCCCGCCCAATTACCGCCTCCAAAATCCATGAACCCGGAATGGAGTCACGCTCCGCGTAGAAAGGACAGCCTGAATACGGAAGAAAAGAAATTGGCGTTACGGAATGCATTGCGCTATTTCCCGAAGGCCTGGCATGAGGAATTGGCTGAAGAATTCCTCGAGGAGTTAAAAACCTACGGCCGCATTTACATGTATCGTTTCCAACCGGATTATCCCCTATATGCGCGGCCCCTAACCGAATATCCCGCGCAGTCTTCCCAGGCGGCAGCGATCATGCTGATGATCCAAAACAATCTGGATCCGGCGGTAGCTCAACATCCACAAGAATTGATCACCTATGGTGGCAATGGCGCTGTTTTTCAGAACTGGGCCCAATACCTATTGTGCATGCAATACCTGAGTCAGATGAAGGATGATCAAACCCTGCATCTCTATTCCGGACATCCTATGGGCTTATTTCCCTCGACTCCGGCCGCACCTAGGGTGGTGGTGACCAATGGAATGATGATCCCGAACTATTCCTCGACAGAGGACTGGGAAAAATTCAATGCGCTGGGGGTCACCCAATACGGGCAAATGACCGCCGGATCCTTTATGTACATCGGTCCCCAGGGAATCGTTCACGGTACCACCATCACCGTTTTGAATGCCTTTCGAAAAATTTTAAAGCAAGGAGAGACTGCTGCCGGAAAGATCTTCCTCACCGCCGGTTTAGGGGGGATGAGCGGAGCGCAACCCAAAGCAGGGGTTATCGCCGGTTGCATCACGGTCTGTGCTGAAGTCAATCCTCATGCCGCTCACAAACGCCACGAACAAGGCTGGGTGGATGAGATCATCGAGACCCTACCTGAACTGATCACCCGCTGTCAGCGAGCGATCGAGCATAAGGAGGTCGTCTCTATAGCCTACCTGGGCAATGTTGTTGACGTGTGGGAAGCCTTTTACGAAGAGCAGGTGCCCGTGCATCTGGGATCCGATCAAACTTCGCTGCACAATCCCTGGTCCGGTGGTTATTATCCTGTGGGACTTAGCTTTGAAGAGGCCAATGCCCTAATGCGCGACGATCCGGAGCGCTTTCGCGAAAGCGTACAACAATCCCTGAGACGCCAGGCCAATGCGATCAACAGACATCACCAGCGAGGGACTTACTTCTTTGATTACGGCAATGCCTTCTTACTGGAAGCTTCGCGCGCCGGCGCTGCTGTTATGGCCAATAACGGAGTTGACTTCAAGTATCCCTCCTATGTTCAGGACATACTGGGTCCCATGTGTTTTGATTACGGCTTTGGCCCATTTCGATGGGTCTGTACCTCCGGAAGACCGGAAGATCTTCGTAAAACGGATGAAATTGCGCTTGAGGTCTTATTGGAAATACAGCAGCAGGCCCCGCCAGAGATCGAACAACAATTGCAGGACAACATCACCTGGATCAGAGAGGCCGAAGAACACCAAATGGTCGTGGGCTCTCAGGCTCGAATTCTCTATGCAGACGCAGAAGGTAGGATAGCGATTGCTAAAGCTTTCAATCAGGCCATTGCAGAGGGCACGATCTCCTCAGCTGTGGTGCTGGGACGTGATCACCACGATGTAAGCGGTACAGACTCCCCCTTTCGGGAAACCAGCAACATCTACGACGGCAGCCGATTTACCGCCGATATGGCCATCCACAACGTCATTGGAGACAGTTTTAGAGGAGCCACCTGGGTATCCATCCACAATGGGGGTGGTGTAGGCTGGGGCGAAGTGATCAATGGAGGCTTCGGGCTGGTACTGGACGGCAGTGCAGAAGCAGCACAGCGTCTGGAACGCATGCTCTTTTACGATGTGAATAACGGAATTGCACGCAGAAGCTGGGCCCGTAATGAGGAAGCTCTTTTTGCCATTCAACGCGAAATGAAACGAACACCTGGCTTGCAAGTGACCCTACCCCACGGGGTTGAGGATGACCTGATCAATACTTTAGATATCGAATGAAGCCGTACCAAAAGCCCGATACCACCCTTTGGCGTGGACGCTCAAGTACCTCTCATCGCTATTTGCATGAGAAACTGGAATGCCTGGAACTCGATGCGCTGCCTGACCACACTTCAGAACATCCTGCATTCGTTTTTTTAGGGTACGCCTGTGATGAGGGCGTACGAAGAAATTCAGGACGAACGGGAGCGGTTTTGGGACCTGCAGCCATCCGAAAAACTATGGGCGGTCTTGCCAATCACTGGTCTGAGGAAACGAAGATCTATGATGCAGGCGACATTCGTTGTTTGGATGGGGATCTGGAAGGAGCCCAGGCCGCCATGGCTGAAGCGATCAAATGGGTGGTCGACAAAAATATCTTCCCGATTGTGTTGGGCGGCGGCCATGATCTGGCCTATGCCCATGCTCGAGGCTTGCTAAGAGCTAAGTCTAAAGAACGCTGGGGAATTATTAATCTGGATGCCCATTTTGATTTGAGAATTCCGAAAAATCAAGGCCATTCCGGTTCGCCTTTTTATCAATTGTCTCAGGAGCAAGGAGCATCTTTCCGCTACACTTGTTTGGGCATTCAGCCCGAAGTCAATACCACAGAACTCTTTCAGACGGCAGAGCGAACCGGGACAAGCTTCCTGCTGGCCGATGACTTTCACCTCGATAATCAGGAAAGGATTGTGCGACATCTAGACGCCTTTATCAAAGATCTGGATGCTATTTATCTGACCATCGATCTGGACGGATTCCATTCAGTTTTAGCCCCCGGAGTAAGTGCGCCTTCGCCCATGGGTTTTGATCTCTCAACGGCCTTGTTCGTCTTGGATTATCTTGTAGCGTCCGGAAAATTAAGAAGCATGGACTTAGTTGAACTCAACCCTACCTACGATCGGGATGAGTGTACGGCCCGATTGGCGGGACGCCTGGCCTATCGCCTCATGTACCTGATGCGTTAAAACTTCAATCAGGAATTGGTATCCAGTCGGGTTATTTTAGCTCCGATTTGACGCAAGCGCTCGTCGATGCGCTCATATCCGCGGTCGATCTGTTCAATATTGTGGATGGTACTGGTACCTTTAGCACTAAGAGCAGCGATCAATAAAGAGATACCCGCTCGAATATCCGGGCTGGTCATGGTCGTCGCTTTCAACGTTGATTTGAAATTATGACCAATCACATTGGCGCGGTGCGGATCACACAGAATGATCTTTGCGCCCATGTCGATCAATTTATCGACAAAGAAAAGTCGGCTTTCAAACATCTTCTGATGAATGAGTACCTCCCCTTTGGCCTGCGTAGCTACTACGAGTACAATACTCAGCAGATCTGGCGTAAAACCGGGCCAGGGTGCGTCTGAAATGGTCATGAACGAACCATCGATAAAACTTTCAATGGTATAACCGTCAGTATGCGGAGGAATGTAAATATCGTCTCCCTTGCGCTCGACGGTAATCCCTAACTTGCGAAAGGTATTGGGAATGACTCCCAGGTCGTCCCAGCTCACATTTTTTATGGTGATCTCGCTTTTCGTCATGGCGGCCAAACCGATCCACGAACCGATCTCGATCATGTCGGGTAAAATGCGGTGCTCACATCCTCCCAAATCTTTAACGCCTTCAATATGAAGCATATTTGAACCCACCCCAGTGATCTTGGCTCCCATGCGATTGAGCATCTTGCAGAGCTGCTGTAAATAAGGTTCACAAGCTGCATTATAGATCGTGGTTTTTCCTTTGGCCAGTGCAGCAGCCATGACAATATTCGCGGTACCGGTCACCGAAGCTTCATCCAGAAGCATGTAAGTGCCTTGCAGTCCGTCAGGAGCTTCCACTCCATAAAAACGTTCTTCTTTGTTGTAGCGGAACTGGGCTCCCAGCTTGATAAAACCATCGAAATGCGTATCCAAACGACGTCGCCCGATCTTATCACCACCTGGTCTTGGGATGTACCCTTTTCCAAATCGACCCAGTAGGGGTCCTACGATCATGATGGAACCGCGTAATCCGCTTCCATCCTGCTTGAATTGCTCACTTTCCAGATATTCCAGATTCAATTCATCGCTTTGGAAACTCATTTTTCCCGGTCCCAGTCGTTGAATCTTAACCCCCAAATTGCCCAAAATGTCAATCAACTTATTGACATCTCGAATATCCGGTATGTTTTCAATGAAGACCTTTTCAGGTGTGAGTAGAACGGCACAAAGAATTTGAAGGGCTTCGTTTTTGGCTCCCTGAGGCTGGATCTCTCCTTTCAGTTGGTGGCCTCCCTCGATCTGGAATGTTCCCATGAAATTAGTCGGAGGTTAGCGGCGTTTTTTGCGACCGCGCTTTTTATTACTGTTACTGTTTGATTTTTGAGACTTGCTGCGCAACAGGCGTTGGGCATCGCGTAAGTCTTCATCTTTCGTCTTTAAATTGATCTCTCCATCGCTGAGTTCATAAAGATGGTTGAAGATCACATCGTCATCTACGGTATCCTTATTCCAATTCAGGAAGGATTTTTTCATGTGATTGGCGATGTTGAAGGCCAGCGCTTCGCGCTTATCCCCTTTCTCCCATTTCACGGCCACATCGATCATTCGTTTGATGTTGTTTCCGTAAAAACGGTATTTGGGATGGTTTTGCGGATACGGTAAAGGCTCTGGACGCTGTTCAAGCTCTTCTTTGGATGGTTTTGGATAGGGACTATCTACATCCAATTCAAACTTGGAGATGATGAACAGTTGATCCCAAATTTTATGTTGAAAATCGGGAACGTCACGCAAGTGAGGCTGCAGATTGCCCATGACCGCTACAATGGCCTTAGCCATTTCATTGCGCTTATCACGGTCCTCCTCGGCGATCGCCTGATTCACCATTTTTTGAATATGTCTTCCGTATTCCGGGATGATGAGTTGTTCCCGTTCTGTATTGTATTCTATTGATTCTGTCAAGATTTTGATTTTAGTGAAGAAGTTAGTCCTACTAACTGTGGCAAAATACTAAAAATTGTGTAATGGACCCGCCTTCTGCTTGAATAAAGCGCTTTCTCGAAATTATAGCGAGATCACGCCTTCTACCTTCCCTACTGCTTTGTATTTTTCAATCACTGCGTCCGGATTTTTCATAGTTACGTTGATCGAGACACTGGTGTATTTTCCGTTTCTGGATTCTTTAGTATCAATAACCGCCCCCATATTGTCAAAAATAGCACTGATGGTGTCAATTTTTGAACGGTCAGTAGGCACAATGAATTTGTAAAGGTATGGGGTAGGCCACAGGGAGGTGTCACTCAGTTGTGACTTCAGTTTTTTATAGAAAGCGTCGGCGTCTTTTTTATCACTCATTATTAATAAATATACCACAAAGATAAGGCTTTGCACGGTTTTTATTGTGAGCTTTTAAGTAACTTTGGCCACAAAATCTCCGACTATTGAAGGCAGCGCGAATATTGCTTATTGGTGGACCCTCCACAGGAAAAACTACCCTGATCGAGCATCTGGAACAGCGGCAATTTAAAGTCTATCACGAGGTTTCCCGGCAGGTTACTGCAGCCGCACAACGTGAAGGTATCGACCAACTCTTTCTAACCGATCCTCTCGCTTTCAGCCGGCAACTGCTGGAAGCCCGTATACAGCAACATCAAGATGCCGGAAATCAGAGCGACCCCTTCGTTTTTCTGGATCGCGGCATACCTGATGTAACGGCTTATCTTAACTTTATCGACCAACCCTATCCGGCCTATTTTGATCAGGCCGCCCAAGAATATCGCTACGATCAGGTATTTCTGTTACCGGCCTGGAGCGCTATACACGAGACCGACCAGGAGCGCTACGAAAGCTTTGAAGAGGCCCAACGAATTGAGCAAGAACTCCTCGCGACCTATGAGCGGCACGGGTATTCACCCATTGAGGTGCCCAAAAGTCCTGTAGAACATAGAGCAGATTTTGTCTTAGAACAAATTGATGCAGTCGGAGCCTAATTTAGATACCATACTTTCCACATATTGGGGTCATTCTTCCTTCAGGCCCCAACAACGGGAGATCATCCGTCAGGTTTTACAAGGTAAGGATGCCTTTGCCCTTTTGCCTACCGGCGGAGGTAAATCGGTTTGTTATCAGCTGCCTGCCCTTGTTATGGAAGGCATCACCCTGGTGATTTCTCCCCTCATCGCCTTGATGCAGGATCAGGTAGCTCAACTCAAAGCCAAGAACATCAAAGCCCTGGCGCTCACCAGCGGACTGCGAAAAAGCGAATTGGACACCCGACTTGATAATTGCATTCACGGGAATTATAAATTGCTTTACCTCTCCCCCGAACGCCTGGAACAGGAATTGGTGATTCAGCGCATCAAGCACATGAATATTTCGCTCATCGCCGTTGATGAAGCCCACTGCATTTCGCAATGGGGAAATGATTTCCGACCGGCCTATCGCAAGCTCGCTCAATTGCGGGCCTTAAAACCGGAAGTACCTTGCCTGGCCCTTACTGCCACAGCCACACCCTGGGTGGTTGATGATATTCTGGAGCAATTGGAAATCGATAAAAATGCACTGTTCAAAACTTCCTTTGCCCGGCCTAATTTATCGTATACCGTGCGACCGTTGGAACAAAAACAGGAGAAACTACTGGAGATCCTCAAGCGCTTTAGCGGACCCTCCATTGTCTATGTCAGAAACCGAAAAGCTACGCAGGAAGTGACTGCTTTTTTAGAAAATCGGGGTCTGGCTGCGGCCTATTACCACGGAGGCGTGTCCAATGACCAACGCCTGAAACGGTTCGAGCAGTGGAAAAATGATCATATCCAGGTGATGGTCGCTACCACCGCTTTTGGTATGGGGATCGATAAGGCGAATGTAAAGACCGTGGTCCATATGGAGCTTCCGGAAAGTCTGGAAAGTTATTTTCAGGAGGCAGGAAGAGCAGGACGCGACGGTCAGCGTGCTTATGCGGTCACCCTGCTGAACACTCAGGATGAAATTCGATTGCGCAATCAATTTGAAAAGGGCTTGCCCGAGGTTGCCTTTGTCAAAAAAGTACTTAAAAAACTCTACAGCTACTTTCAGATAGCCTATGGAGAGCAACCGGAAGAGGGGCTTCGTTTCGATTTTAATGATTTTAGGAAGGCCTATGATCTACCCGGACAAAAAACCTATAATGCCTTATTGCTGCTGGATCGACATGGGGTACTCGTACTAAGCCAGGAATTCCAGAAAAAAACCCAGGTTCATTTTGGCTATTCCCATCACCAACTTCAGTTTTATTTGGTGCGGCACCCTCAATATCAAACGGTGACCGAGGCCATTTTACGCATGTACACCGGTCTTTTCGATCAGGTGACGAGCATTCAGTTGGAAGCTATTTCTATCAAAGCCGGGCTAAGTCAGGATGAAGTACATCAAACCTTACTCGAACTTGAAAAAGACGAAGTTTTGCAGTACGATTATCAGCAATTCGATACGCAGATCCAGTTTTTAGTCCCCCGGGAAGACGATCGCACGGTGAATGTCATCGCCAAATCCATCAAAGCACAGAATGCCCTAAAAAAAAGACAGATCCAGGACGTCATTGACTACATGAAAAATGATCATCTTTGCCGAAGTGTTCAACTCCTCTCCTATTTTGGAGAAAAGCAACAGCAGCCCTGTGGCATTTGTGATGTCTGCCGCGATCAGCAGTGGTTTAAAGCGCATAAAAACGCTTTCGCGAAAGCGGAACAAGACATCAAACAGCTACTAGCGCAACAAAGTCTCACTTCGGGAGAACTGGAACAACAGTTGTCGGTTCCTCTTCGTCTCCTCTTGGAAGTATTGGACGATTTATTGAAGGAAGAAGAAATAGAATTAATTTCCCCCAACACATACCGGAAGAAAACATGAGAGAGTTACGCATCGTATTTATGGGAACCCCTGATTTTGCTGTGAGCAGTTTAAAAGCTCTGGAAGAAAGCGAGTGGAAGGTAGTGGGCGTCATTACTGCTCCAGACCGCAAAGCCGGTCGGGGACGCAAATTGCAATCGAGTGCTGTCAAGCAATATGCAGAATCAGTAGGACTGCCCGTGTTGCAACCCACCAATCTAAAGGACGAATCCTTTATCGACGAGCTGAAGGCATTAAAACCCAACTTGCAAGTGGTCGTAGCCTTTAGGATGCTTCCTGAGGTCGTTTGGCGATTGCCCGAATACGGCACCTTCAATTTGCACGCCTCACTTTTACCGCAGTACCGGGGAGCTGCTCCAATCAATTGGGCAGTCATACAGGGAGAACAAGAAAGTGGCGTAACGACTTTTTATATTGACGACAAGATCGATACCGGAGATCTGTTACTACAGGCTAGGGCACCCATTGAGAAAACAGACACGGCAGGAACCCTGCACGATCGATTAGCCGCGTTGGGAAGTCGGCTAGTGCTGGAAACCGTTGAAGCCATTGCAGCAGACCAGATCACCCCTCAGCCACAGCGGGCCTCTGAAGTACTGAGAGCGGCACCCAAGCTGAATAAAGACAATACCCGGATCGACTGGGATGCACCGGCGACCGTGGTCTATAACTTCATCCGGGGATTGAGCCCCTACCCTGCTGCGTGGTCAGCGCTGGATCAGGATGGGGAATTACTGCCTGTTAAAATCTATAAGGTCAGTTTTACAGAGAGCCAGCTTTCAGCGGTTCCAGGCACCCTTCAGATTGAAAATAACACTCTATTAGTGGCTGTTGCCGATGGCTGTTTACAGATTGACGAGTTACAGCTTCCCGGGAAGCGAAAAATGAATTCCAAAGACCTGCTTAACGGCTTTGAATTTAAGGAGAATGCCATATTGCGCTAAAGTCTGAATTGGCGCGGCTTCGCAGAATTTACTCTAATTTAGCCGCCTTTATTAACAAAGCCTCCAAGTTATCAACAAAAACGGGCATTTCACGCGCTATTGCTTGCACGAACCGATTATCCGTATAAATTTGTAGACGTTAAAATAATATTTAACCAACAATTAATTTTTAAATTCAATACTATGAACAAATCTGATTTAATCGATGGAATGGCAGAAAATGCTGGAATCACCAAAGCAGCTGCTAAAAAAGCTTTAGAATCTTTCTTAATTGATATTGAAGGAGCGCTTCAAAAAGGAAAGCGTGTTTCTTTAGTAGGTTTTGGATCTTTCTCTGTTTCTCGACGTGCAGCTCGTGAGGGCCGTAATCCACAGACCGGTAAGACGATCAAAATCAAAGCGAAAAACGTGGTGAAATTCAAAGCAGGATCTGATCTTAACGACGCGATCAACTAAGCATAGTTTCCCCATATAAATGCTAAGGCCCTTGTCATTGACAGGGGCTTTTTTGTATACACAAGTAAAAAATTGTTTTGCCGTTAGGGTTTAATTACTTAGATTTAGTAGCAATATGTAGAGGTATGACGATAAATAAACCATCCAATGGTCGATTGCTCATCGCAGAACCATCCATTATCGGTGACGTCTCCTTTAATCGATCGGTCGTACTTCTCGCTGATCATTCCCACGAAGGTTCGGTAGGTTTTATCCTGAATAAACCGCTGGATTGCACCATCAAAGATCTTATTCCCGAGCTGAAAGTAGACTTCAAGGTTTACAATGGAGGCCCTGTAGAACAGGACAATTTGTACTTTATTCATAAGGTGCCAGAGCTTATTCCGGACAGCATCGAAATTGCCGAAGGTATTTACTGGGGTGGACACTTTGAGACCGTGGTCGAACTTATAGAAGCCGGACATCTCACCCAAAATGAGATCTGTTTCTTTCTGGGTTATTCCGGTTGGGAATCCCGACAGCTGGATCAGGAGTTGGAATCCCATTCCTGGATCGTGGCAGAAAATGTGCACAAAAAGAATATTTTCGGGAAATGCCAGCCTACCTTTTGGCGGGAAAAAATGATCGAGCTGGGTGGCGACTATCTTCTTTGGTCCAATGCTCCTGAAAATCCGGCTTACAACTAGCCTAAACGCGCTTTTACATTCAATTTTCTTAACAGGGCTTCGGCAACGGTAGCCGTGTACTCTTTTTTGCGGTATTTCGTGATGGGCTGGATGCCTTGAATGGCATTGGTCAGGAATAATTCATCGGCTTGCTGCAATTCAAAAGGGGAAATAGCAGCTTCTTCCAGGGTATATTCCGGCATCAATTGGATGATCCCCATCAATTGTTTACGAATGATCCCACGGAGACAACCGGACGCTAAAGGGGCCGTTTTAATGGTATTGCCTTTGACCACAAACAAATTCCCGCTCAATCCTTCCACCACTTCTTTATGCTGATTGATCAGCAGGCAATTTTGAAATCCGTTTTCACGCGCATAGATACTCCCCGTAATGTGGATCATCTTATTGGTCGTTTTTAGCGTGCTGAGCAGATCAGGATTGACATAGTGATCCTTATACAGTTCCACCTCATAAGGAGCCTTGGAAAGCGTGTAGAAAGGATCCGGTAGCGCTTTCGCGAAAGCAAAATAAGACACGGTATTGTCATCCGGAAGATACAGTCCCCCACCATTTCTGTACACCGTTAGGCGAACACGGGCAGC
This sequence comes from Flavobacteriaceae bacterium YJPT1-3, assembly GCA_029866965.1. Taxonomy (GTDB): domain Bacteria; phylum Bacteroidota; class Bacteroidia; order Flavobacteriales; family Flavobacteriaceae; genus Croceiramulus; species Croceiramulus getboli. The sequence continues at coordinate 2,817,718 of CP123444.1, forward strand.
CTGTTTTTCCAGGGCATTGGCCTTCACCAGATCGAGAAGTTCCTGCTCCAGGAACTCTGGTGTGAATTTCATCGGTATCTCCATACGTAAGATGCGCATGGACGCCATGAGTCGGAAATAGTGATCTTCCCAAAACAAGACCTTCCCGGCCTGTACGCGCATCGTTTCGAAGAGCGCATCTCCATAAAGCATGGCGCGGTTTTCGAGATCAATGTGTTGATCTTCCTGTAGCTTACCGTTAGTATTGATCATAAAAAATCCCTTTTTACGCTAGCAAAAAGGGCAAAGATAGGTATAGAATATCCGCTTAAACCGATCCGATCACATGTTTTAATTCAGAAATCTGATTCTCCCAGAACATCTTACTTTCTTCCACCTCATCCTCTTCGGCAAAGTCGGTGATGATCAAAGAAACATCCTTGGTGATTTCGTCCACCTGAATGCGTAATTCAAAGAAGTAAGGATTACCTTCTTCCTCATCGTCCATCCATCGGAACTTAATGCGTTCATCCGTTTTACGGCTTAGCAATTTGGCTTTCTCTTCGCTTCCTTCCCAAATGAAGGTATAGAATTCACCACGAGAATTAACATTATCGGCAAACCACTCAGACATGCCTGAAGGAGTGGCCATATATTGAAAGAGTAAAGAGGGAGAGGCATGCACCACAAACTCGATTTCGTATTTTATTTTATCGTCCATTGGTTTTTGTTGAATGCCCAATATATATATAAAATGTTTTCCCTAAAAAGATTGCTAACGGTTTATTTTCAGATGGGGGTTTGCGCTACCGGTTTTTGTTATTATATTTGCACCCGCTTAGTCGAACAGGGCGTTTTGGACGTCCCGACGAAAGTGGTATGGCGAGGTAGCTTCCGCCTCCGTTACACTACGTACGGACAGGCAGCTTCGCTTAAGAATGAGAAAATATTTGATAATGGCGAGGTAGCTCAGCTGGTTAGAGCGTCGGATTCATAACCCGGAGGTCGGGGGATCGTGCCCCCCTCTCGCTACAAAAAAAAGGTCAGTAAATTACTGACCTTTTTTTATTGAAATTAGGGGAATTCTTATAGCGAATACGTCAATCGAAACGTTACAAACCGGGGTTGTATAAACGTTTCTGAACTGAAAACAGATATTTGATTGGCGCTGTTACGCACCTGACTGTCTATATTCAATAAATTTGTTGCTTTGAGTTCGTACTCCCATTTAGCATCCCGGTCTTTGCGATAAGCGATAGACGCATTCCAGTTTTGGAAACTCTGTGAGTTTCCCTCTGATAGTCTTTGTGTGGTATAGCTATAATCAGATCTCACGGTAACTGATTTCCAGATGTAGGCATCCACGTCTATACTTGGTGATTGCGTGATAAAGGTGGTTTTTCGTCCACCTTGATTATTATCGGCTACACTATAGCGATAGGTTAGGTTCACATTAGGAGCCACTTTGAAATTGGTGCGTATACCCGGCGTGTACGATTGGGTAAAACCTTCGTTAAGGGAGCGTTCCCCTTGAATAAACTGATTGATTTTGGTGTAGTTGAAACTCGCATTTAGTGTCGCTCTTATCTTACCAAACGTCCGTTGCACACGTCCAAAAACATTAGCCGTTTCATCGGCAAATGCCGAATTGAAAAACGTACTCGTTCTGATAACATTTTCAAAATCCGTTAAACTTCGTATAGGATCGATATTACTTGAATAGGCCGCCCGGGCAAATACATTGGTGTAATTAAAAAGATTAAAACTGCTGTATAATAGACTGAGATTATGGGATAAGGCATTTTGCAGTTCGGGCTCTCCAAATTGGATATCGTTGAAGTTATTAAGCACTAAACCTTCGGCTAATCGGGTTACATCTGTAAATTGATTTTGCATCTCATACCTGAAGGTGAGGGATTCACTTTTCTTTAATTGAATACGGGTTTCGAAATCAGGCAGAATTCTAAAAAAATTGTCCTCATAAATGGTCATCTGCTGGGTATTCTTATTCCCGTAAGCATGAACAGAGAGACCCGGGGTGATCGTGAATTTTCCGCTGCGAACGCGATAGTGCATCCCGAGATAAACATCACTAAAGGTGTAGCGTGTATCATTGCTCGCCAATCCATTGTTGATCGTGGGCGTGGGATTAAAAGTACTTCCTTGTTCCAAAAACTGAAAAATCGACGAGTCGAACTGTTGCCGACTCCAGATGGTTCCCAAAGTGAAGTTGAGATTGCTTTGGGCATTGAGAATATGAAAGTAATCCAATTTAGCATCCAATTGGGCAGAAGCTATTCTTCGATCTTGAGCGATATCATACGTACCTTCTGAAGTGTCGAGTCCCAGAGCCTCTGCGGTAGAATCATAAGCGTCCACGCCGTCGGGATCGTTGTCAAGAATCGCATTGTAAAACGGATCCTCGTCCCGAAGCACAAATTGGCCCTCAAAGGCAAAAATATTGTCTTCGTCCAAGGTGTAGTAATAATTTAAACTCTGACTCAAGCTAAAGGGGGTCACCTCCTCCACTTGATCGGTGTTGTTGGTCACGGAAGAAAACACATTTTGCGCTTGACGATCGTCCGATACTCGTGCCAGAATATCATAATCCAATTGGTTGCTGAAATTAGGCTGATAAGATGCGCTCAATTTTACAAGTCCCTGTTTGGAGCGCTCATCACCCGATTCCGATCGGGCTTCATCAGGAATACCCAGGTTGGTATTGGTATACTGAATTAAACTAGTTTCTCTCGAAAGAATCCGGCTGCTGTTAAAAATAACAAAGCCGCTTAAGTCTAAGGCAGCACTTGGAGAATAACTAAAGTTGGCTGTAGCCAATTGACTTTCGATTTCCAGTGCATTGTTTTGGTTGGTCAAAAAGTTCAAACCATTATCCCCTAAATTAATCACTGTACCGCTACTCCTGCTTGGGGTACGGAAACCTCCTCCAAAATTGCGAATATCCCTCCGCGAAAGCGAAATCTCCCCCAGATTATTGAAGTCTCCAATAAAATTGATGCTGTATTTTGGGCTGTAATAAAAAAGTTTAGGTTGGAGAAGATACAAGCCTTCATCGGGAGCAAAGCCGCCACCTCCCGTAATATTACCGAACCAAAAGTTCTCTTTGCCTTCCTTTAACTTGATGTTGAGCGCCACATTATCCTGATTATTGGTGACCCCTCTAAGTTGATTGACTTCGCTGTAATTTCTTAACACCTGAATTTTATCAACTGCTTTGGAAGGAATATTCTTGGAAGCAATTTTGGTATCGCCATCAAAAAAATCTTTGCCGTTAACCATAAGCTTGTTGACCACCTTGCCTTCCACTTCGATCTGGCCATCCTCATTGATCTCCACTCCTGGTAGATTTTCCAGTACATCTTCCAATTTGCGCTCCGTACCGTCTTTGAATGAATCTGCATTGTAAATTAGCGTATCCCCTTTGATCACCACCGGCATTTCATAAGTGATCTGAACCTCATTCAAGGTGTTATCCGCTTCCAGGGTATACTCTTTAACCAAATCAGCTTCCTTAGTTTCAATACGTTCTTTAAGCGTTTTTAGACCAATATAGCTGACCTGGATCTCGTATTGGGCGTTTGGCGACAATTCCAATTCAAATTTCCCCTCTTCACTGGTGATCCCGTAAGATTCCAGGCCCTGTGTTTCCGAATTGATCGCGATGACGTTGGCCAGTTCCAAAGGAGCATTGAGGGTATCGCGCACCACACCACTAAGGGTGACCTGGGCGCCGAGTAGGTTTGTGGCCAAAAGGAGTAGGGAGAAGAAGGTATTTTTCATGAAGCGGATGAAGAGGTTAGAAGCATTATTTGTCGGTTTAGCTTCTTCTACGGCCCCGATTATCACGCATTTCTTGCATCTTGTTTACAATAATCGTTTTATACTCCTTCTTCGTTACAACTTTACCTTTATCAGGTGCCTCAATTTTCATTTGATTTTCCGGATTTAGGGTGATTTTGGAACAGAGTAAGGTGGTGTTTCCAGCGCTGACCTCCAAAATCAAACCTGGAAGACCCCAATAAGCTGCGGGTCCGTGAGAAACCGGAATCTGAGGAGAGTACCAGGCGGTGATTTGCGTCAGTTCGATTTGAGGCTCAGACTGGCCTGTTGAGTCGGTTTGGCTCTCCGCTTGACGCAGTTCGCTCCAGGAGAAGTCATACCATTTTAGATCATCCGAGGGAACTACCGCTGTCGCCTTAAAGCAGGTATACTGTCCAATTTGCTTGGTATCGCTACCCATCACCCATTTGACTTCCAATAATTGATCTTTGATCAAAAATTGCTTGCCGTAAAATTCCTGGCTCTGAACGAGTTGGTTCTCCTTAATGTTCTTGTATTGATCGCCTCGTGAAAAATTATTCCCCCAGGAATCGGTCGCACCGGACATGGCATCCAGTTTTTCTTCTTCGTCAAAAAAAGACTCTTCTTTATTGAACGTTAAGGTGTAGGTCTTTTCTAAGCGATTTTTAAGTCTATCCTTCATTTGCTTTTTTTGCGCTTCACTCATTCGAGCTCCCCAACGACCTAAATCGAGCGTGGACTTAGAGATGTAGGTGGCCTGTCCCTGGAATTCCTGAGGGCCAGACTGGACTGAAGTAGCGGTGATCAAAAGACATAAACCGAAGAAAAAAGTAAAATAACGCATGGACTCCCTGTTTTGTTTAACGAATGTAGCTAAATAATAAACAGTTAGCCTTGGTTTTAGTGTATTCTTAACAAGAATTACGTCTGCGACGGGATTTTCCTGTGATTCAAATCAAGAGGACTGTCAAGAAATTTTAGAGCTAGTCAGCGTGCTGTAGGACCAAAAGCGGTATTCTTGACTCCTGCAGCATCCTGGAAAGGTTGGAACCGGAAAAAATGCGCTTTACAAAGGACTGTTCATGAGCAATTATGATGTGGGCTAAGTACGATTCCAGCTGCACGACCACCTGGCTACTGGCGAACCAGTCGCTACCCTCCAGGGTTTTGAAGCTTACTGGACAGTCTTCAAACAAAGTCCGAAGACGAGTTAACTGAGATTGTTCCAACCCCTCCTTAGCTGTATCCTCTATCAGCTTGACCAGCTGAATGGATTTTACCTTAGCAGCGAACAAATCGTAGATAAATAGCAGATTTAATTGTGCGACATGCTGCTGTAGGTCCAGAGTGATCAAGAGATTCCCAGAGTCTTTATTTATTGAAGTGTAGGGTACGACGAGTACAGGACTTTGCGTTCGGCGGATCACCCGCAGGGCATGAGACCCCAAAAAATATTCAAGCACGTCTGATGGCCCATCGCTTCCCACTACGATCAAATCAATATCAAAAGTGTGCACTGCTTGATTAATGGAAGCCGTAAAAACATCATAATCCACATGTGGCTCAAAATGAAAGGAGCTGTTTTTATAGCGTTTTTCGAGGCGCTCTACGGCTGCGCTTAGCTTACTTTTGTTATCACCCAAAATAGAATCATCAAGCGCAGCCTGGGGTTTTGCGGCGATCAAATCATCCGTTGTGTACTCCCAAACCTTTTGAATACTTAACAAATGAACCGTACAGCTTTGATTCTGGAGTAAGGAAAGTGCAAATTGAATCGCGTGGTCGGATTTGGGGGTAAAGTCGGTGAGCACTAAGAGGTTGTCCATACCATGGTGAATGAAAATTAAAGATACGGAACGGGTGCTCTTTTCAAAAATGATCGATGTCAGCAATTTAATCAATGCTTCGACCTTTTCTGTTCTTTACTCATAGCGGAATAAGAAGGGTGTTGATCAAACCCAATATGATTTCGACTTGACCTTTTATGGAAACTAAGAACTACCTTTATACCCCTTAATCAGGGATTTCCAGGCACATCCAATATGAAAGATTCGAGTTCCTTATTGATCGCTATTGAGAAGCAAAAAAAGCAAATGCCTATTGCCTTTGCTTTAAAAGATAGAAGCCAGCAGTTCACTGAACTCTTGTACCGCACCTTATTTGATCAAGATACGAGTACTCAGGAGGGTCTAGCTGAATTGGAACGGCAATTTCAATTTCTTAGAGATCTGGCCTGTCCCGATCGTAAGAATAGTCCCTGCAAGCGGTGGGACGACTTCTGCAAGCAAATTCCTAAACTGTTTGCAGATCTTAAACTCGACGCCCAGTCAATTTATGAAAACGACCCCGCCGCCCAATCCATAGAAGAGGTCTATCTGGCCTACCCCGGGTTTTTTGCCATTGCGGTGTATCGTATGGCTCATCAATTCCACCAATTCGGGCTGCCTTTGATCCCCCGATTGATGACCGAATATGCGCATCAATTGACCGGTATAGATATTCATCCGGGAGCACGTATCGGCACTCCTTTTTTTATCGATCATGGCACCGGCGTGGTCATTGGCGAGACGACCTACATTCATGATCATGTGAAAATCTATCAAGGGGTCACTCTTGGCGCTTTGACCGTCGACAAAAAATTAGAGAAAGTGAAGCGCCATCCCACCATTGAGAGTTATGTAACGCTCTATGCCAATGCAACTGTTCTCGGAGGAGCTACGGTCATTGGGGCACACAGCATCATTGGAGGGAATGCCTGGATCACAGACTCTGTTCCTCCTCGGAGTCGCGTGACTCATCAATCGAAGTTAGAAGTTCGTTCTCAAAGCAATAGCACTCATGAATAGTTTAGTCGATCTTATCGGAAATACCCCTTTGGTCAAATCTGCAGTGCTCAACACCAATCCAAACGTGGAGCTCTACTTCAAATTGGAAGGCAACAATCCGGCGGGAAGTGTTAAAGATCGCCCGGCTTATAATATGATCAAGGAAGGACTTAAGTCGGGTTCCATCACTCCCCACTCCAAACTGATCGAAGCCACCAGTGGCAATACCGGTATCGCACTGGCTATGATTGCCGGGGTATTTAAATTAGACATAGAACTGGTGATGCCCGATACGGCTACTCAGGAACGGGTGCAGACCATGCGTGCCTATGGAGCTAAGGTCACTTTACACCCGGAAGGTATTGAAGGAGCCCGGGATTACGCCGAACAGAAGGTACGTGAGGAGGGCTATACCCCCATCAATCAATTTGCCAACGACCACAACTGGCAGGCGCATTACAAAACTACCGGACCGGAGATCTGGAGAGACACCCAGGGAAAAGTGACCCATTTTGTGTCCTCCATGGGCACTACGGGTACGATCATGGGCACTTCTACATTCTTAAAAGAGCAGAATTCGTCCATACAGATTGTAGGTGTTCAGCCTACAGACGATTCCAGCATCCCCGGAATTCGAAAGTGGCCTGAGGCGTATTTGCCTAAAATCTTCAATCCGAAAAAAGTCGATCGCATTCTAGAGGTCAGTCAGTCAGAGTCCATTGCGATGACCAAACGATTGGCCAAAGAAGAAGGAATTCTGGCCGGCATGAGCAGTGGGGGTGCCACCACTGCAGCGCTCCGACTTGCCAATGAATTGGAAGAGGGCATGATTGTAAGTATCATTTGCGACCGGGGAGATCGCTATCTATCCTCCGGACTGTTCGAGTAAGTGCTAACTACGTAATTCAGGCACTCCATCACCACATATAGCCCGAATTACCGATTTTTGTAACCTCGGTTACCATTTCGCTTTCGCGAAAGCATCATCTTTACCAAAAAATCAAAGAAATGGATTGGATCTATGAACCCTGGCCCTGGTATGTTTCCGGCCCCTTGATCGCGCTGATTATGTTTCTATTGCTCTGGATGGGCAAGCAATTTGGTATGTCTTCTAACCTGAGAACGGTTTGTGCCGCGCTGGGTGCAGGAAAACAGTCTCATTTTTTTCAATTCGATTGGAAAGCAGAGCGCTGGAACCTCACTGTGGTCGCTGGAGCAATTATTGGTGGTTTTCTTGCCGCCCAATTTTTAAGTGACAATACGGTGGCAATCAACCCGGATACCGCGCAGCAATTGGCAAAGGAGTACGGAATTAACAGCGCGGGAGAAGCCTATTTACCCCCGGAGCTTTTCAGCAGTGCCCAATTGAGCGATCCGTTTCATCTGGCCGTTTTGCTGGTTGGAGGACTACTGGTTGGTTTTGGTGCCCGCTACGCCGGGGGATGTACCTCCGGTCATGCCATTTCTGGCTTGAGTAACTTACAGCTTCCTTCCCTTTTGGCCGTTATTGGTTTTTTTATTGGAGGTTTAACCATGATTCATTTCATTTTCCCAATACTCTTTTAACATGCGTTATTTTTCTTTTTTATCTATAGGAATCTTCTTTGGTATTGTCATGTACAAATCTGAAGCGGCCTCCTGGTTTCGAATTTATGAAATGTTCCAATTCGACAGTTTTCATATGTATGGAATCATTGGCTCCGCCTTGTTTCTGGGCGTTTTAGGAGTTCAAATCATCAAACGAAATAATATTCGTGCCTTGGGTGGCCAGGAGATGAGATTACACCCCAAAGAAAACGGGATAACACGCTACGTTCTGGGAGGCATTTTGTTTGGATTGGGCTGGGCCTTGGCTGGGGCTTGCCCTGGACCCATGTATGTTTTAGTCGGGGCTGGTTATGCTTCCTTAGTAGTCGTAATTGGAGGAGCCCTACTGGGCACTTTTCTTTATGGATTGATCAAGGATTATCTCCCCCATTGAGCTCGTTTTCTCCCACTCAAAGAAAAATGAACGGAATGGAAAAAGAAGCCTTTTCAATAAAATAAAGACAAGCGTTGGTTTAAAACATCGATGAAATACACAAAATGCACCCCTAAATGCATATTTATACCTGAAAAAATTATTTTTTTACTAATATTTTACTATTTTCGACCCTTATTATAAGTCATTGAAGCCCCATTTCAATTCTTGATAACCGACTGAAAATATGTTTTCTAGACCACTCACCCCAAGTCTACGTAAAGCTCTATGTGTATTCGTACTCTGTAGTCCCTTTCTAGCAACACAAATTCTTTTTGCTTTTGATAGCTCCAAAGGAGGGAGTGTTGTCACGAAAAAGGTAACCAACGCAGGGCCGCAGTATCTTGGACACGGATTGATCCCTTTTCTAGATAACTCACACGATGAGGAGTCCGCATATCGATCAAAAAAGACCACGGCTTCTGACCCAAAACCTAAAACTACTGCCTCAGATCCGCCAGTTGCCCAATGTCAAGACATCACGGTCTTTTTAGATAGCTCGGGTAACGTCACTATCGTTCCCGCTGTTATTGATAATGGATCCTCCGATGATGTGGGGATTACCGATAGAAGTCTCGACATTTCAAGTTTTAATTGTTCTAATGTAGGTAGCCCTGTAACCGTAACCTTAACTGTAGAGGACACTGATGGACAAACGGCATCCTGTACCGCCACAGTCACCGTTCAAGACAATACCCCTCCCACCGTCATTACCCAAGACATTACCGTACAGCTCGATGCTGCCGGTACTGCTAGTATCACTGCCGCACAAATTGACAATGGTTCCAATGACGCTTGTGGCATCAATACCATTTCCTTAAGCACCACTACATTTAGTTGCGGAAATATTGGTGACAATATTGTAACGCTAACCGTAACAGACAATAATGGCAATACGGCTACTGCCACGGCCACGGTAAAAGTGGAAGACAATGTTAATCCTACAGCCATCGCACAAGATGTTACGATTCAACTGAATGCCTCCGGAAATGCCACCGTTTCGGCAGCCAGTGTTAATAACAGCTCTTTTGACAATTGTGCTGGAATAAATCTTTCTTTAGATCAAAATAGTTTTAGCTGTGGTGATATAGGTGATAATCCGGTGATTTTGACTGTTACTGACTTCAATGGTAATGTTTCAACAGCCGCAGCTACCGTCACCGTTCAAGACAATATTTCTCCAACCGTCATCACTCAAGATATTACCGTACAGCTCGATGCTGCCGGTACGGTCAGTATCACCACTGCAGACATTAACAATGGCTCCAGTGATGCTTGCGGCATCGATACCATTTCCATAGACACAACTTCATTCGGTTGTGGAGACATTGGTGATAATACTGTTACGCTTACGGTAACTGACATTCATGGCAATACAGCTAGTGACACGGCCATAGTAACTGTAGAAGACTCTTTAGCACCAACTGTAGTTACCAAAAATATCGTTCTAGCTTTAGACGCATCTGGAAACGCATCCATTTCAGCAACAGATATTGACGATGGTTCTGTAGACAACTGTACTGGTGTCAACCTAGCTTTAGATAAAACGAGCTTTAGTTGTAGTGATTTAGGCACTAACACTGTAGTGCTGCTCGTATCCGATTTTAATGGCAATACGGCTTCAGCAAGTGCTGTCGTCACCGTAATCGATGCCACTGATCCGCTGACGCCTGTTTTGCCGGATCTCACTGCTGAGTGTTCCCTGACGGCTACGGCCCCTACCACTACAGATAATTGTGCAGGGACTATTACGGCAACAACCAGCGATCCCATTAGTTATACCGCCCAGGGAACTTATACCATTACCTGGACTTTCGATGATGGAAATGGAAATAGCATTAATGCGGATCAGCAAGTGATTATTAGTGATGTGTCTGCGCCAGTACCCGATAATTCTACCCTGACCGATATAACAGCAGAGTGTGAAGTGAATAGCCTCATTAGTCCTACCGCGACCGATAATTGTAGTGGGTTTGTCAACATTTCGAATGATGCCATGCTACCCATCACTGCTCAGGGAACTACGGTCATTACCTGGACTTATAATGATGGTAATGGAAATACCTCTACCCAAACACAAAATGTTATCATTAATGATGTGTCTGCGCCAGTACCGGATAATCCTACACTGGCTGATGTGACAGCCGAGTGTGAGGTAACCAGTCTTGTTCCCCCTACCGCGACCGACAATTGTTCTGGATTTGTCAACATATCGAATGACGCTAGCTTACCCATCACCACTCAGGGAACCACTGTAGTCACCTGGACGTATAATGACGGTAATGGAAATACCTCTAGCCAAACACAAAACGTAATCGTAAATGACTTGACTGCTCCACTACCGGATAATCTAACGCTGACCGATGTCACAGCCGAGTGTGAGGTAACCAGTCTTGTTCCCCCTACCGCGACCGACAATTGTTCTGGATTTGTCAACATATCGAATGACGCTAGCTTACCCATCACTACTCAGGGAACCACCGTAGTCACCTGGACCTATGATGATGGCAATGGAAATGTCTCTACTCAAACGCAAAACATAGTCATTGATGATGTGAGCGCCCCGGTACCGGATAATCTTACCCTTGCTGATGTAACGGCTGAATGCGAAGTCACCACTTTATCACCACCTTCTGCTACCGATAATTGTTCTGGCTTTGTCAACATCTCTAATAACGCGAGCCTACCCATCACTACTCAGGGAACCACGGTGATCACCTGGACCTTTGATGATGGCAATGGAAATACCTCCACCCAATCCCAAAACGTGATTATCGACGACGTGACCGCTCCGTTTGCTGATGTAGCTACTCTTGCAGATATTACTGCTGAATGTGAAGTTACCAGTTTATCTCCGCCTTCAGCTACTGATAATTGCTCCGGTTTGGTCATTATCACTAATGATGCCGCTTTACCCATCACCACACAGGGAACCACCGTAGTTACTTGGACCTATGATGATGGCCATGGAAACACCTCCACCCAAACCCAGAACGTTATCCTTAACGATGTGACTGCTCCGGTGGCTGATGTGCCTACTCTTGCAGATATAACAGCTGAATGTGAAGTGACCAGTTTATCACCGCCTACGGCTACCGATAACTGTGCCGGTTCTATCACCATAACTTACAATGTCACGCTACCCATTACAGCCCAAGGAACTACCGTCGTCACCTGGACCTATGACGATGGTCACGGAAATACCTCCACCCAAAATCAAAATGTTATCATAGACGATATCACTGCCCCGGTGGCCAATGCTACCGCTCTGGCTGACGTTAATGCTGTTTGCGAGGTATCTAATTTGACTCCGCCTTCGGCCACTGATAATTGTGATGATTTTGTCAACGTCTCTAATGATGCCTCCTTTCCCATCACAGATTTGGGTACCACAGTAGTTACCTGGACCTATATCGATAGTCGCGGTAACATCTCCACACAAACACAAAATGTCATCATCAACGATGTTACTGCACCTGTTCCAGATCGTAATAATCTACAGGATGTGAAAGCAGACTGCGAGGTGAGCGTGCTTAGCCCTCCAACGGCAACCGATAATTGTGTCGGCATCATTACCGGTACCCCCAATATTTCTCTACCTATCACCACCCAGGGAACTACAACCGTAATCTGGACCTATGATGATGGCCGTGGCAATATATCCACCCAAAGTCAGGACATCGTAATCAACGATAAGCAAGCTCCCGTTCCGGATAGCTTGAAATTACCGAATATAACAGCTTCCTGCGCTGTGACGGTTGATCCACCCACAGCGACCGATAGCTGTGACGGGCTCATCTTGGGGACCACCACAGATCCACTCACGTATGACAGTCCAGGAAATTACACCATTGACTGGACGTTTACAGACACTAGCGGAAACACCATCCAGCAAAAACAAGCTGTTGAGATTAATGATCTTACGCCACCATCCATAACTAACCTTCCGGACACTATACTTCTTGACTGTGATCAAGTCGTGGCCACCTGGGATGAACCTGCAGTCTTTGATGACTGCGAACTGATTAGTGTATCCTCTAATATACCTTCTGGTGCTGGTTTCCCCTATGGGCGTACTGATGTAGTCTACAGAGCAACCGATGCTAACGGCAATACCTCTACGGCCACCTTTAGTGTCGTGAGAATGGGAGATAATGAGGCTCCTACTGCCGCCTGTTCACCTATTACCGTTCAAATTGAAAGACTGGATGAGGTGATCACTGTGCTTCCCCAAGATATTGATGATGGATCCAGCGATAATTGCGGAATCGCTTCGATGTCTTTATCTAAAACGGAATTCACGGCCGATGATGAAGGAGACAATCCAGTCATTTTAACAGTCACTGACGCGACAGGCCAGACTTCAACTTGTGAGACTATTGTAACCGTTTCTCTAGAAAACCTAAGTACAAATGATTTTAAACAAGAAATCCTCAGTATTTATCCAAATCCTTTCCGAAGCGAGATTCAAGTGGAACTTCCTCAATCCTGGATCGGTAGCGAGGTAAAGACACAGATTTTTGATCTGAGCGGGAAAGTGGTAAAAACACATGCTGCTTCCGCGAAAGGAAAAGCAATACGCCTACAAAATTTAAAGAATCTACCAAGTGGGATTTACATCATCCAGTTGACCCATGAAAATGGAACTTCAATTCGAGAGAAGATCGTTAAAAGATAAGAGGAGGCCGAATCCCTATTTGCTCGTTAGTTGAAAAGGCATCGAATGAATGCGACCAAAAAAACAGGACTAATCATCACGCATGGAGTTCACTCCAAAAAGCTTATTATTCACTAGCTATTGAGTAATAATCGCTGGAAGGGCCTTTCCGTTTAGGAAAGGCTTTTCTTTTTTAGCGCAATCGGGAAAGCAATTCCTCCAAGGTCATGGCTTGCTGTTCTCCAGACTTCATATCCTTCAAGGTATACATTCCCTGGGCAAGCTCATCTTTACCAATCAAGATCACATAAGGGACGTCGCGTCGGTCAGCATAGGTGAATTGCTTTTTTAATTTAGCATCGTCCGGATAGAGCTCGGCTGCAATTCCGCTTTCGCGAAAGCGCACCAATGCCTTCATCGCCTGCATGGCTTCTTCTTGCCCAAAGTTGATGAACAAGGCTTTCAGTCGGGCAGACGCTTGCTCGGGAAAGAGGTCTAATTCTTCAAGAACCAGATAGATTCGGTCTAAACCAAAAGAGATACCCACGCCACCCAAATCCTTCAGGCCAAAAATCCCGGTAAGATCGTCATAGCGACCTCCACCTCCAATGCTGCCCATCTTGACGTTTTCAGGAGCCGCTACTTCAAAAATGGCTCCGGTGTAGTAATCAAGTCCGCGCGCCAGGGTAATGTCCAGGTCCAGCGTGGTGCTTTGAAGCCCGAGAACCTCGATCGCATCCAGAATAAAACGAACTTCAGAGATTCCTTCCTGTCCTTTGGTGGAATTTTCCAGTAAATCTTCCAGGGTGTTCAGCTTTTCCTTAGCCGATCCGGAGAGGGTAAACAACGGACTCAAAGCCTCAATAGCCGCATCCGAAATGCCTTTCGAGCGCATTTCCTGCTCTACCCCACTCCGACCGATCTTGTCCAATTTATCCAGAGCGACCGTAAAGGGGATCAATTGCGCTCCGGCTCCGATCATTTCGGCGATACCGGCCAACAGTTTGCGGTTATTTAATTTGATCGTCGCCCCTTCCAACTGCAGTTCGGTAAACACGGCATCGTACAATTGGATCAGCTCCACCTCCTGAATGAGTCCGTTGGAACCCACCACGTCGGCATCACACTGGGTAAATTCTCTGAATCTTCCCTTTTGAGGTCGATCAGCGCGCCACACATTTTGTATCTGATAGCGCTTAAACGGAAAGTCAATTTCATTTTGATGCTGGACCACATAGCGCGCAAAAGGTACGGTCAGGTCGTAGCGCAGTGCTTTTTCTGTGATGGCCGCTCCTAGTTTTTGACTATCCCGACTGGCATAGGTTTCTTCATCCACCTTGTCCAGAAACTCTCCGCTATTCAGGATCTTGAAAATGAGTCGGTCGCCCTCCTCCCCATACTTGCCTAGTAAGGTACTGTTGTTCTCAAAACTGGGGGTTTCAATGGGCTGAAAACCAAACTGCTTGAAGTGCTTTTCAATGATGGAAATGATGTAGTGACGTCGAAGTACTTCAGCCGGACTAAAATCGCGCGTTCCTTTTGGGATGGAAGGTTTTTGTGCCATGATGCGTATTGTTGCGCAAATATCTTAAAAATAGCAGCGACAGCTAAGATATTTCAGAATAATGGTAACTTTCAATTCATTTTGTAGACCTATGGTCATACCGGTAGATTATGTTCAAACTGCTTCGAGAAAATATTCGCATTGCTTTTGATTCGATCAAGAGTCAACTGTTACGTACCATACTGACTATTTTGATCATTGCCATTGGGATCACTGCGCTAGTAGGCATCCTAAGCCTGGTCAAAGCCTTGGAGAATACCATCAGCAGTGATTTTGCTTCTATGGGCGCCAACACCTTTAATCTGCAGCGTTATGAATTCACCGTACGCAGGGGAGGAAGCGGTGAACGGGAAAAGATTAACCCCATTCTGAGTTATCGGGATATAAAGCAATTTGAAGAAAACTACCAATATCCTTACTCTCAGGTGGCGGTGTCCTTTACCGGCACCCGGGATGCGGAAGTCAAATACAGTGGTGAGGAGACCGATCCAGAAGTCAATATTTTAGGAGTCAACGAGAATTTTCTGGAGAATTCCGGACTTGAATTAGAATCGGGTCGGGATTTTAACGTGTTTGATATTCAGAATAACAACCGGGTCTGCGTGCTGGGAAGCGATTTTAAAAAGACCCTTTTCGAGAATATTGATCCTATTGGGAAGGAGATTAGTATTCGCGGCAGCCGATTTACGGTGATCGGACTCCTGGAAGAAAAAGGAGCCACCTTTGGAAACAATCAGGATTTAAGGGTGTTGATACCCATTCAGGTGGCCCGCTCGATGTATACCCAGCCCAATATCAATTATAACATCAGCGTCAAAGTAGATGACAAGCAAATGATAGACGGGGCCCAAGATGAAGCCATCATTGTCTTTCGGAATATCCGTGGACTGACCCCCATCGAAGAGAATAATTTTGGCCTGGAGCGCAGCGATGATCTGATCAATCGTATTGCAGAGATCACCGGAGCCCTGTCGATTGCCGCCTGGATCATCAGTCTCATCACGGTGCTGGGTTCGTCCATCGCTTTGATGAACATCATGCTGGTGTCAGTGACTGAGCGTACACGAGAGATCGGAGTACGTAAGGCCTTGGGTGCAAAAAGACGAACCATTGCCACGCAATTCCTCATCGAGACCATTATTATTGGTCAGCTGGGAGGTGCCTTAGGTATATTATTGGGTATCCTAATTGGAATTGCCGTATCCAATTTGGCCGATTTTCAATTCAGTACGCCCTGGGGTGCTATGATCGCTGCGGCACTGGTGACCTTTATCGTGGCCATCATTTCAGGATCCTACCCGGCAGCTAAGGCTGCACGTCTCGATCCCATTGAATCTTTACGTTACGAGTAAATTACGATTCCTGGGTATCCACAAAGGTTTCAAACCACTGATACAATTCGCCTTTGGTGATGACGGCTCCTTGCTCGACCAATTTGAAGACATCTAAAGGCTTATCATCAGAATAGGATTTAGAGGCGGTAAAAAGCTCCACCTCATCTCCGGTTAGATGTTCACGTAGCCACTGGTAACCGGCATCGGATGTGATATCGATAGCGTCATTGTTGATCTTGACCGCGATCAAATCCATTTGGGTCTCTTCTACCTGAAAAAGATAGAGGCTTTGAGGAGAGATATGTTCCAGATATTCTGCTTTGCGCAGTACCCCTTCCCAGACCAGGTCACTGAACACATCAAGTTCTTCTTCGGCTACTTCGGGTTGATTGGCTTTGATGGTTTTCCATTCTTCAGCCGTAATACTCTGAGTGGCCAGGAAGTTTATGAATTCTTGATGGAGTTCTTCCAGTTGCTCTTGAGTAAGTCTTCGGTATTTCATGTCAAATTCAATTTATAAGGTATTGAATGAGCTTCAAGTAATGGTTAAAAAAAACCGTCTCAAAGTAGCTTTGAGACGGTTGTATTGGTATTCTAGAAAAGCTTAAGCTTCAGCGACTACGTCGAAAGTGAATTCGCGTTGTACGCTACGGTGAAAACGTAAGCTGGCCGTATATTGCCCCAATCGCTTGATGTTCCCACCGGCGATCGATACGTATTTCTTATCAATTTCTACTCCTTCTTTCGCAAGAGCATCAACCAGATCCGCATCGGTAACAGAACCGAATAACTTTTCTGCTTCCCCTGCTTTGGCAGCGATTTTGATTTCCAATCCGTTCAATTTCTCCGCTTCCTTTTCAGCAGCTTCAATGACTTTCTTGTCTTTGTATGCTCGTTGCTTTAAAGTTTCCTCCAACATCTTTTTTGCAGATGGAGTTGCGAGAATAGCATGACCACGAGGAATTAAAAAATTTCTCCCGTAACCATTCTTTACAGTAACGATGTCGTCAGCAAAACCTAGTTTGTCAACGTCTTTCTTTAAAATAAGTTCCATGATTACTTAGGTTTATTTGTATAAATCGGTTACATAAGGCATCAAGGCAAGGTGACGTGCACGCTTTACAGCGGTGCTCACTTTACGTTGATACTTTAAAGAAGTACCCGTTAATCGACGAGGTAATAATTTTCCTTGCTCGTTTACGAATTCAGCCAAAAAGTCAGCATCTTTATAATCGATGTACTTAATTCCTGAACGCTTGAAACGACAATATTTCTTCGTCTTTGAAGTATCTATTTTCAGGGGAGTCAGGTATCTGATCTCTCCGTCTTTCTTTCCTTTTGCTTGTTGCTGTAATGTTGCCATGTCTTACGCTTTTTCTTTTTTAAGTTTCTCTCTTCGACGTTCAGCCCAGGCAACGGCGTGCTTGTCCAGCTTAACCGTTAAAAAACGCATGATGCGCTCATCGCGTCGCATCTCTACTTCCATAGGAGCAATTGCTTCTCCGGGAGCCTGAAATTCGAAAAGGTGGTAAAATCCACTTTTCTTGTTTTGGATGGCATAAGCTAATTTCTTTAGCTTCCAATCCTCTTTTGAGATCATCTTGGCTCCATTAGAAACGAGTAGGTCCTCGAATTTCTTAACTGTTTCCTTTATCTGGTCTTCAGATAAAACGGGATTCAAGATGAAAACAGTTTCATAGTGATTCATTAGTAAATCGTTTAAAAATTAAAATGTCTGCAAAAGTAGCACTATTTTAACGATTAGCAAAACCCAAAACCGTCAAAAATTCCCGCCTCAGAAAATTCGTTGAGCGTAGTCATAACCTCGATGAACTACACGTTCTAACGATTAAAAGGTAATTTTTATCGATGAAATTCACATTTTAACTTGTTTTTGACAGTTGAATGTTTTAATATTGTACCACTTAACCTAACTTCGAGTAAAGTGGACAATTTAGTTTTAGAATGTGCGGTAGTCGATGACTCTAGTTTGCAGCGCTTAGCTATCGTAAAGATGATCGAAGATCACCCCAATCTTCACCTGGCGGCCGAATACAATAATGCTATTGAAACAAAAAACGGCCTTCTGGAGACCAAAGTTGATTTGATCTTTCTCGATATCGAAATGCCGATCCTGACCGGATTCGACCTGTTGGATGACCTGGTACATAAACCGCAGATCATTTTCGTAACCGGCAAAACCAAGTACGCATACAAAGCGTTCAATTATAATGCAATTGACTATTTGCGTAAACCCATCACTAAAGATCGCTTTTTAAATGCCGTACACAAGGCCATTAGTCTGCATCGTCTAAAAACCGAAGGTAGTGTTGATGACGATGATTACATCTTCGTGAAAAGTAATCTGAAAAAGAAAAAAGTATATCTGAATGAGCTGAAGTACATCACCGCTTTGGGAGATTACGTGAAGCTCATTACCAAGAACGAACCCATCATTGTACTGGCCACTATGAAATCGTTTGTGGCTCAACTTCCGTCTGATCGCTTTATGCGTATCCATAAATCGTACATCATTAATGTCGATAAGGTAGAAAAGTACAACAGTCGGAATATTGAGATTGACGGTGAAAAGATCCCGCTGAGCCGACATAAGAAAAACCAGTTGATCGAAGCCCTCTCTGCTTAGTAGGGATCTACATCAATAACCACCTTAACGCTCCGATAAGGAGCTACTGAAAGAAAGCTCGTTTTTACACGGGCTATTCTTTTTTTAGCCTCTTTAAGATTTTGCCTTCGCGAAAGCTTAATCAGCAGTGTACGATAGTATTCATTGCGTATCCGAGCCACCGGTGGGGTTTCAGGACCCAGTACGAATTCTCCGAAGACTTGTTTTAGCGCCTGCCCCATCCATACCGAAGCTTCCTGTAATTTTTGGTAATCGCGATGCCGCATACTGATCTTGATCAATCGATAGTGCGGTGGATATTTATAGGTATACCGTTCTTCCAATTGTTCCTCGTACATCGCCTGATAATCATCCATAGCCGCTTGTTGAATGATTTGATGATGTGGATTGTAGGTCTGTATAAGCACCAATCCCCGCTTTTGGGTTCGGCCCGCCCGGCCTGAGACTTGTTGAATCAGTTGAAAACTGCGTTCATGTGCTCGAAAATCGGGAATATTCAACAAGGAATCTGCATGCAAGACCCCCACCAGACTCACATTTCGAAAATCCAGGCCTTTGGCCAGCATTTGAGTACCCACCAAAATGTCTGTTTTCCCCTGTTCTAACGCATCGATGATCTTTTCATATCCGAACTTTCCCCGAGTCGTGTCTGAGTCCATTCGAGCGACCTGGTGTTCCGGATATAAGGCCTTCAACTCTCCTTCCAGTTGTTCCGTACCGAAACCTTTGGTGGTCAAATGCGGACTGCTACAGGCCATACATTGCTCCAACATGGCCATATGATACCCACAGTAGTGACAGCGCAACTGATCGCGATACTTATGGTAGGTAAGACTCACGTCACAATTGGGACACTGCGGAGCGTGACCACAGGTAGTACACTCCAAGATGGGTGAGAAACCTCGCCTGTTCTGAAATAGGATCACTTGCTCTCCGGCTTCTAGTGTATCGGTAATGGCCCGCAGTAAGGTATCACTAAAATGCCCGGTCATTCGTTTCTTGCGATGCTTTTCTTTGATATCGATGATCTGATTTTCGGGCATTTGGATGTCGCCAAAGCGTCTGGAAAGGGATACCAGTCCGTATTTTCCGGTCTTCGCATTATAATAGGTTTCCAAAGACGGGGTTGCTGAACCCATGAGCACTTGAGCCTGATGCATTTGACCCAGTACCACTGCGGCATCCCGGGCATGGTATCGGGGAGCCGGATCAAATTGCTTGTAACTGGGTTCGTGTTCTTCATCCACCACGATGAGTCCGAGATTCGAAAAAGGCAATAAGATTGCACTTCGAGCTCCAACAATGATCTGTGCCTTCGCTTTCTGCTGATAAATATTATTCCAGACCTCTACCCGCTCCTGGACATTGTACTTGGAGTGATACACAGAAATACGTTCCCCAAAATACTGCTGTAAGCGCTTGATCAGTTGCGTGGTCAAGGCGATCTCCGGCAAGAGGTATAGAATCTGTTTTCCGGTTTGGAGCAGATCCTTAATCAATGAAACATAGACCTCCGTCTTGCCCGATGCAGTCACCCCATGCAACAGGCAGATATCTTTAGATTGAAAAACCTCATTCAATGCTGATTTAGCCGCTTCCTGGGCCGTACTCAGGGTTTTGGAAAAGCCATCCGATTGACCGTCAAATTGGATACGATCACGCTGGATCTCAAAAAGTTCGAGATAACCTTTTTCTACCAACTGATTCAGCTGGGTGGTTGTGGCTTCTGCGTGATTAAGAAGCTTCTTAGCCGGTAGCGGCTTCTTTGATTGAGCCCTCAAGGTAAATAAGCTCAATAAAATTTGACGTTGTTTGGGTGCCCGGGATAGATCATCCAACGCTTGGTGCATTAGGGCTTCAGCTTCATAGGCCGGAGCCAGCCGGACATATTGGATAAGCTTGGGTTTGTATTGCTCGTAAATCTCCTCCTCCATACTGAGCACCCCGCGATGCAAAAGACTTTTGATGGCCGGAAGGACTTTCCGTTTGTCCAACAGATCAATGATCTCATGAATACGTAAAATAGATTGCTGCTGCAGGGCTTCATAGATCTGCCATTCGTCCTCACTCAGATCGGTCACTGCCGGATCCAATTCTTGCTGCTTGCGAATAATAGTCTCGCTTTCCAGTAAAAAGGCACCGGGCAAAGCTGCACGCATCACTTCTCCAAGGGTACACATATAATAGTTGGCGATCCATTCCCAATGCTTCATCTGTACCTCGTGCACCAGCGGCTCTTCATCTAGAATCTGCTCGATCTCTTTGGCCTCATATAGGGTTGGCGCCTGGGTATGGGTACGGCGGACCATTGCGGTGTAAATTTTTGATTTGCCAAAAGGCACGGCCACCCGCATTCCTAGTTTCAGGAAGTCATACTCAGCCTCGCTAATTGAATAGGTAAAAGCCTGAGCAACAGGAATAGGTAAAATGACATCGACAAAATGCGCCATAACTCAAAAATAACCTCTTTTGAATCGTCGGCTTTAGGAAAGGGGAAGAATGCTCGCGAACTTATACACCGGTCACTAACAGCTACCTATTTATGGCGCACCCAATCCTGAGTACGATAAAAGAAAGCGACGTAGCCTCGAACGTGAAGAATATCGGGATTGTTTTCATCCAACCAGATCTTGGCCTTATAGGTCTTGCCATTCTCGGGATCTAATATGGTGCCGTCTTCATAGACCTCCTCGTCTTTAGAAAGACCTTCGATAATGATCAATCCCTCTACCGGTTCGTTCTTTTTTTCTCCTTTGCAGGCCGTACACAATTGATCCCGGCGCTCCTCCTTCAGTATGCGCTGTACTTTGCCGTAGAGTTTTCCATCCTTTTCGTAGATGTTGACGATGGACTTGGCTTCACCGGTGTTGTCGTCTATGGTTTTCCAGCTACCGGTTACCGAACGTTGGGCCGTGGCCGCTTTACCGCTTTGCTCTCCCGTTGGTCGTGAATCTCGCGGGTTCGATTTCGCGAAAGCGAATATTAACAAAGTGAAAATAAGTAGTTTTTTCATGGGGTATTTTCGTTTACAATATCTGATTTGGAGCGCAACCCGCTTTTCAACTTGCGTAGGGTGGCATTGAGCTCAAAGCCGAGTAGGAGCAGATTGGCATTGATCCAAATATAAATCATCAGGATCAATAAGGCTCCTATAGAACCATATAACTCATTGTAGGTTGAAAAATTATTGATATAGACCCCAAAGAGATAGGTTGTCAAGATAAAGAGCAGCGTCGTCATCAAGGCGCCTAAAGAGAAAAAGCGGGACTGCCTGCTTTCTTTAGTCCCGAAATAATAGAGCGTGGCGATAATACAATAGGTCATGACCAGAAAGAAAACATAGCGGAGCACTGGTAACCAAACCAACTGCCCGGTTCTGTACCCCTGCTCTTCCATGGAAACCATCAGGTATTGAATGTAAATAATGACTGATGCCGTTAGTAAGAAGAGTAACACCAGAATGATACCCACCCCAATTGAAACTAGGTACTGTCGAATCACACTGCGATTGATCTCTACGTGGTAACTGTACTCGAAACCGCTAAAGATGGCATTGACCCCGTTGGCCGTCAAAATGATGGCGAGCACCCCCACCAAGGAAAGGAGTCCACCACGAGGATTGGCGGCAATATCAACCAAAATGGGCTCAAAAAAAGAACTGGTCTGTGGGGGTAGGAGTTCTTCAATAAAATCAAGGAATTGCGCCTGAAAGTTGGAAATGGGAATATAGGGAACCAAATTGAGCAGAAACAATAAGGCTGGAAATATGGCCATAAAAAAACTGAAAGCGATGGATGACGCCCGTGTGGAAAAGGTACCCTTGACTATGCCCAGCGCATAAGTCTCCAGCAAATCATAGAGGGATAGGCCTTCAAAACCGGGTAAAATCACTTTTTTAGAAAAGTCTGCGAGTTGAGCTATAATAGGGATCTTCTCCAGCTTTTCTTCAATGGCGTCTGACATTTACACAGCCTTTAAGCTCAGGTCTAAATTAGACACAGAGTGGGTCATGGCTCCACTAGAGATAAAGTCCACGCCGCATTCTGCATATTCTCTTAAAGTGGATGCATCGATACCTCCCGAGGACTCGGTCAGGCAGCGATTTCCAATGGTAGCTACCGCCTTTCGGGTGTCTTCAAAAGAAAAATTATCCAAAAGAATACGATGAATTTCCTTGTGCTTCAATATTTCATCGACCTCCTCCAGATTGCGTGCTTCTACAATGATCTTCAAATCCAGGCCGTTGGCCTCCAGGTATTCTTTGACCCGTTCAATCGCATTGGAGATCCCACCGGCAAAGTCGGCGTGATTGTCCTTAATCATGACCATATCGTAGAGGGCGAAGCGGTGATTCATTCCACCACCTATGGTTACTGCCCATTTCTCTAAGGCGCGTAAACCAGGAGTAGTTTTTCGAGTGTCTAACACCTTCGCTTTGGTTCCCGCTAATAGTTTACTGAAATTATTCGCCTTGGTCGCAATGGCACTCATACGCTGCATTCCATTCAGCACGACACGCTCAGCCATCAGGATGGAACGTGAACGACCTTCCACATAGAACACGACATCTCCCGGCTCTACAGCTTTTCCGTCTTTGATCTTCACATCCACTTCCAGAGTTGGATCGACATGGGCGAAAACCGCTCGCGCAAAAGAGACGCCGGCGATGATTCCTTTTTCCTTGACCAATAATTGGGCCTTGCCGCAAGCCGAATCCGGAATGCAGGCAATGGAGGTATGATCTCCCTCCCCCACATCTTCACGTATCGCATTAGAGATGATCAAATCAATTTCTTGGTTGAGGAGGTCCTTTGCTATCATGGTGTTGATTTTTATGCTAAGTTAGCGAAAGCAAGCGAAAAACCGTAGTTTTCTAAAAAAGTTAAATGAACCTGAAATTGATGTGCATCGGGAAGACGGACAACCGTCAACTACAGCAACTGATCGACGACTACACCAAACGCCTTAGCCATTATATCAAATTTGAATTGGAGGCCCTCCCCGATCTCAAGAAAACCAAGCACCTCAGTGAAGCACAACAAAAGGAGAAAGAGGGTACCTTACTACTGAGTAAATTACAAAGCACTGACGTTTTGATCCTATTGGATGAACGGGGTAAACAGTACAGCAGTACCGCTTTCGCGAAATTTCTACAAAAGAAAATGAATGCCGGACATAAGACCTTGGTTTTTGCGGTGGGCGGACCCTACGGTTTCTCTCCGGAAGTATATGAACGAGCCCAGGGCAAGGTCTCTTTAAGCGCCATGACTTTTTCCCATCAGATGGTACGCCTATTTATGACTGAACAGCTTTATCGCGCCTTTACCATTCTTAAAGGAGAACCTTACCATCATGAATAAAAAACGGACGCAACTTGTTTTTGCGACCCACAACCGCAATAAACTTAAAGAAGTACAGACTTTGCTTCCATCCCCTATGCTGTTGCTCAGTCTGGATGATATTGGGTGTCATGAAGAAATCATAGAGGACGCCCTGACGATTGAAGGGAACGCCTTGATCAAAGCCAACTACGTACTTAAGCACTACGGTCTGCCCTGCTTCGCGGATGATACTGGTTTAGAAGTGAACGCGCTGCACGGCGAGCCTGGCGTGTATTCGGCGCGATATGCTGGTCTTCAGCGCAAGGCGGAAGATAATAACCATCTACTGCTTGAGAATCTGGCGCCGCATCAAGATCGAAGTGCCCGGTTCAAGACCGTGATCGCCCTGGCACGTAGGGATGAAGAGCCCTTATTTTTTGAAGGCATCTGTCCGGGGCTGATCACTAAGACTCCCCGGGGTGCCGATGGCTTTGGGTACGATCCCATTTTTCAGCCGGATGGCTATCAACAAACCTTTGCCCAGATGCCACTGGAGCTTAAAAATAAAATCGGACATCGAGGCCGGGCCATGAAAAAACTGCTTGCCTTTTTGGATCAGGAGAAGATTTAGTCAAGGAAAAGGGCAAGAAAAGCCATCTTAGTCCCGAGAGCGGACTGATTTGTTCCTTCTTATGTGCTTTGCTCGCCTCTTTCGGTCGTGCATTTGTCTCGATTCAAAATTTCACTTTGCTAAGAGCGCGCAGCAAAGCTTTGGAAGTCCACTATTCACAAGGGATTTTGCTCATTTTTAATAAAAGGCATATCCAGCTATATATCCGTTTATTAGCTGTACATTTGCAGCCGTTTTCGCGCCTTCCCGCCGCTTCAGTAAAATTAGTCGTATTGAATGTGTATCATGGTAAGTGGGACTTGCGAGACCTAAAACCATTTACATGAACAAATTTGAACAACTAGGGCTTAACAGCGCTATTCTACAAGCTGTAGAAGACATGGGATTCACCGAGCCGTCCGAAGTACAGGAAGCCACCATCCCTATTTTACTTAAGGAAAACACTGATCTGGTTGCCCTGGCGCAAACCGGGACCGGAAAAACCGCTGCTTTTGGTTTTCCGCTTATTCAGCAAATCGATGCATCCAGTAGAACAACTCAAGGACTGATCATTTCGCCTACTCGCGAACTTTGTCTGCAAATCACCAACGAACTCAAAGCGTACGGGAAACACGTTAAAGGTTTAAATACCGTAGCCGTATATGGCGGGGCCAATATTCAGGAACAGGCACGCGAGGTAAAACGCGGTGCTCAGATTATTGTAGCCACACCTGGACGTATGCAGGATTTGATGCGCAGAGGTCTGGTAGACATCAGTGCAATCAGTTTCTGCATTTTGGATGAGGCTGATGAAATGCTGAACATGGGCTTCTATGAGGACATCACCACCATTTTAAAAGATACCCCTAAGGATAAAAGCACCTGGCTCTTTTCTGCAACAATGCCTAAGGAAGTGGCCAGGATCGCCAAGAAATTCATGAACGATCCTCAGGAAATTACGGTAGGATCGAAAAATGTTGGGGCTGAGAATGTTTCCCATGAATACTACCTGGTCAATGCCCGTGACCGCTATCAGGCGTTACGTCGTTTGGCTGATGCCAACCCGGATATTTTTTCCGTGGTCTTTTGCCGAACCAAGCGTGACACTCAAAAAGTAGCAGAAAATCTGATTGAAGACGGATATAATGCTGCGGCTCTACACGGTGACCTCAGTCAAAATCAGCGGGATCTGGTCATGAAAAGCTTCAGAACCCGTCAGATCCAAATGTTGGTCGCTACCGATGTTGCGGCTCGCGGAATTGATGTGGATGACATCACCCATGTGATCAACTATCAACTTCCCGACGAGATCGAGACCTACACCCACCGTAGCGGACGTACCGGACGTGCCGGGAAAAGCGGAGTTTCAATGGTGATCGTGACCAAAAGTGAATTGCGTAATATCAAGCGGATTGAGAAGATCATCGACAAATCTTTTGAGCAGAAAGAAGTACCGGATGGTATGGAAATCTGTCAGGTGCAATTATTTCACCTGGCGAAGAGTATTAAAGATACGGAAATCAACCATGAGATTGATTCTTATCTACCCGCCATCAATGAGGTACTCGACGGCCTGACCAAAGAAGAACTCATCAAGAAAGTCTTTTCGGTAGAATTCACCCGCTTTTACAATTACTATAAAAAAGCGAAAGATCTTAATGAAAATGTACAGGCTTCTGCCAAAGAAGCAAGCGGCGACTCTACCCGTTACTTCATTAACGTTGGCGCAAAAGACGGCTTTGACTGGATGCGATTGAAAGACTTCCTCAAGGAAGTTACCGGATTGGGACGTGACGGCGTTTACCGTGTGGATTGTAAAGACAGTTTTTCCTTCTTTAATACCGACACCAGCAATAAGGAGATCATTCTGGGTCTATTTGAAGATTTTCAGCTGGATGGCCGAAACATCAATGTAGAAGTGACGCAGGATAAAGGCGGCTCTGGCGGGGGCGGCGGAGGTCGCAGTCGGGGACGAAAAGACCGCAAAGAACATCGCAAAGGCGGAAACCGCAACAGACGGGATAGAGAAACCCAAACCAGCTCCGGAAAGCGTGAAGGAAAAAGTGCTCCCGGCAAAAAAGGCGGAAAAAGTCCGTTTTCTGGTAAACGTAGAAGACGAAGCTAAACAATGTTATTTTTATCGTAAAAGCAGTGGTTTGGTATGATTTTCCCCTAGGTTTTTCTAAATTCGACGCCAAGCTATGATGAGAAAAGTCTTTGTTTTACTTAGCCTGTGTGTAATGCAGTACGCGTGGGCACAGGAAGATCCTTTGATCCAGGGCACCGTGCTAAACGCGGCCAATGATGAGCCCTTGGGCAATGTAAACATTGTCAACCTGAACAACGTGAAGGGCGCGATCACCGCTGAAGATGGAACCTTCGAAATTCCCGCCAAGGTCGATGATACCCTCTATTTCTCCTATCTCGGTTTCAAAACATTGCAAGTACGAGTGACCAATGACTGGCAAAAGTTTGGGGATGTTAAAGTGAAAATGACTGAAATCGGAATCGCACTGGAAGAAGTTACGGTGAAAGAAGTACAACTGACCGGCTACCTGGAAATCGATGCCAGAAATGTTCCCATCTACAGCAATAGCCGCTACAGTATTTCCGGTTTGAATACGGGATACGAGGCCGGCAAAAATTCGCCAGGCGCCTTCAGCAAAGTACTAAGCTCTATTTTTAATCCTGCTGATTTTCTGTATAATATTTTCGGGAAAAAACCCAAAGAAATGCGCAAGCTGCGCAAAATGAAGGAGGATGATAAAATTCGAAACCTACTCGCCAAGAAATTTGATCGGGAGACCTTAACGGCTTTGCTCCAGGTGACCCGCGTTGATATTGACGAGATTCTACGGCGGTGTAATTATTCCGATAATTTCATTCTGAAATCGAACGACCTGCAAATTTTGGATGCCATTAGCGCTTGTTACGAGGAGTATCAAGTCTTGAGCCGGGATTAGCAAAAACGGATTGCCCACATACCTAAAACCTACCGCCTACTACCTGAAACCTACCAACTACCAACTACCAACTACCAACTACCAACTACCGACTACCAACTACCGACTACCGACTACCGACTACCGACTCTTATGATAATGCGCAATGATTTTATCGGAGCGTTTTAAGGTGTTCTTGGCCCATTTAAACTTGAGCTCTTGACGTTCTTCCTCTGATAATTTCCAGTCTATTTTTGAGGACTTTAATTGGTGGGTCAAATACTGAAGAATTACTGCCGCAGAAACAGAAATATTAAGACTCTCCGAAAAGCCCACCATAGGGATATAGATGAAATCGTCTGCCGTATCCATCACTTCCTCGCTCAACCCATCCACTTCCCTTCCAAAGAAGAAAACGGAAGGTTGTTCAATGGAAAAATCTTTTAAGGGATACGCCTGTTTATGAGGAGAACAAGCCACGATGCGATAGCCTTGTGATCGTAAGGATTCTATACAGCTCGTCGGCTCCTTGTGGCGATGCACACTGACCCATTTCTGAGCTCCCATGGCAATCTCCCGATCGATCCTTTTCCCACTGCGTTGTTCGATTACGTGGACATCCTGAATACCAAAAGCATCGCAATTCCGCATGACCGCGCTGGTATTGTGCAAATGATAGACATCTTCAACAGCCACTGTAAAATGCCGCGTTCGCTCTTCCAACACTTCCTCAAAAAGGGTTCTTCTGCGCTCGGTCAAAAAAGACAATAGGTGATTCAGTAAGGCCTCATCCATAGGCTGCAAAATAAAAAAAGCCGTCCGTAAAACGGACGGCTCTTGGTATTATTTCAAGTAATTCTTAGTCGACGATCGTCAACACTCCGGTCATACTGGAATGGAACTGACAGTTGTAGAATAAGGTATCAGGAGCATCCATAGGCACCACAAAAGTGACAGTACCACTCTGCGCTCCATTGTTGGTCACTCCATTACTGTAGGCATTCGCTTCTGTATTTCCTTGAACACTTTTGATGAAAAAAGGATGTCCTGAAGCATCAACCGAGAAGGTATAGGTAGCACCGCGAGTCAGTGTAAGACCAGGGTTCGAAGCATCTGTCAGATCAGATGCGTTGAACACATAGGCTGTGGTTCCGTCGTTAGTCACCTCGAAGCTCTTAGCTCCGTCACCCGCTGCGTTAGCTCCTACATTCCCTTGAGCAACGATCGAAAGATCATCTGCACTTAAATGCACGTTGATATAGCCGTCAATTTGCGTCATGGCTTCGTAATTCAATGGTGTTCCATCGACTAATGCTGTTACGTTAATTTGCTTGAGGCCCGTATCAGTGACGGTCAACAGATCAACGATGATCGCTCCGGGAGCCGTAGCAATCGATCCTTCGTGAATATGGGAGGGATGTACGGCACCTGCTTGAACACCGTCCAGATCTAAAGTAACCAGAGTTTCTCCATTCACTCGTTCTGAAAAGATCGCCTGACCGGATACTCCGGAAGCATTTCGCTCTTCAAGCACATAACTCAGGCTTTCACCGGTAAGCTCATTCTGTCCGATATCGCCCTGAGCTACAATAGTTCCTAACTCTTCAGCAGAAAGATGTACGTTGATATAGCCATCAAAGGATAATAATTCAGTGTAACTGATCGCAGTCTCATCATCAAGAGCTTCCACATGAGAGGCCTTAAATCCGGTGGTCCCGTTCACAGCCCCTAAAGAGATCGCGATGTCACCACCTTCTGCAGCTGTATTGAAGTGAATATGCGCAGGATGCATACCTCCATCAGGAGTTCCCTCCAATTGAAGTTCTACTAATGTCGCTCCACTGACACGCTCAAAAAAAGTAGCCTCACCACTGATATCCGGGCTGGCCACACTCCCTAAGGCATAGCTTTTACTCACGCCGGTCAGTTCATTGGCTCCAATGTCGCCCTGAGCGATTAAGGTCCCCAGCTCATCGACGCTAAAATGTACATTGATATAGCCGTCAAAGTCAAGAAACTCCTCATAAGTGATCGGAGTTCCATCATCTAAGGAACTAATTACAGTAGTACTGGTACCGGTATCACCCGAAACAGCCTCCAGGCTTACCGCGATGTCTCCACCTTCTGCGGCAGTATTAAAATGGATGTGCGCCGGATGCGTATTACCAGCACTCGTTCCTGTGAGTTCAAGGTCCACCGTAGTGGTTAAGTCTTCATTTTCAGTAAAAGTGGCGGTACCGGAAATCGCGTTGTCAGAGACAGCGCCCAGATTATAGACCTTTGTACGCCCCATTTCTTCTTCCATGTCGATGGCATCGTCATCATTGCTACAACTCACCGTGAAAAGGGTAGTCACAGCCAAAAAGAGATAGATTAAATTTTTCATAATAGATTTTGGAATTAATTAGTTATTATTCACAGCAGGTTTAATTCCTGCTATTACATTTACGTATAAAGAACTCCTTTGGTTCTCCTTACGTATAAGAATAACCCTAAGATTATGTTAAAGAAGCGTTTAGTCGTATTGAGTGGCGCCGGGATGAGCGCTGAAAGCGGACTCAAGACTTTTCGGGATGCCGATGGTCTTTGGGAAGGTCATGATGTGATGGAGGTGGCCTCTGTTCAGGGCTGGAGGCGAAATCGGGGAAGGGTATTGGACTTTTATAACCAGCGACGACGTCAATTGCGAGAGGTGGAACCGAATAGTGCGCACAGGGCACTGGCCGATCTGGAACACGATTTCCAGGTGCAAATCATCACTCAAAATGTGGACGATCTGCACGAACGTGCCGGAAGCTCTGAGGTCTTGCACCTTCATGGCGAATTGCTTAAAGTGCGGAGCACCTTTGACGAAGGACTGATCATGGACTGGAAACACGATTTAAACCTGGGAGATTTCTGCGAATTCAATCATCAATTAAGGCCGCATATTGTGTGGTTCGGTGAAGAGGTACCGCTGCTTCCCTTGGCTGCTCAGCAGGTAAGTGAAGCCGATATCGTCCTCATTGTGGGTACTTCACTTCAGGTGTATCCCGCTGCAAGCTTGATGGATTACGCTTCCGCGAAAGCGAAACTTTATTATATAGACCCCAAACCGGCCATCTCGAGTTCAGCACGACTTCAGGTCATCGCTGAACCGGCTACCGTGGGCGTGCCTATTGTGGTGGATCAGTTACGAGATACTGCATCCTAGCCGCTTGAGCCCAGAGCACTAAGGCCTCGATCTGGTCTTCATCCAGATGAGCCCCAACGTGCATGAGCGCATATGACTCCAGGGGCATTTCCCCCGATTTTACTTCCTCGATCAATTCCGCTAATTTGTGCTCTTTTTTTCGCGCAGAATAGGAATTCCAAGCTGACATATTGAAGTGTTCCTTCCCCATTTCGATGTGATCCTGAAGCCAGAACGATAAGGGGGCTACATAACCGTACCACGGATAATCGGTTTGAGCACTGTGGCAGTCGTAACAGGCTTCCTCCAGGGTTAAGGCAACGCCAGGCGAAGGTGAAGTCTCTACCAGAAATGGATCCAAAGTACGGTATCCCCCTTGATTCCGTTCTACAGGTATAAACTGAATAACGATTAACGCGAGCAGCGCCAGGAGAAAAAATCGTTTAATCCAAATCACGTTCGTATATTTTGACGTGGAATTTACAACAAATGACTCGCTCTTCAACATTCGATCCCAGTGAATTAGATCAGGTAGATGCCCGCCTGACTTCGCGTTTGGCTTTCGCCAAAAAAATAGAAGATGAACCTGAAGCCATCCCCAAACTAGTGAAATTAATGATTCAGGAGGGTAAGCCTCATCACGCTAAGAAAGCGGCCTGGATCCTCGACCTCATCTACAGCCAAAGTGCAGAAAAGCTTCATCCCTATCTTATGCAATGGATACAGGCACTGCCGCAATTGAAAATCGAAGCCGGGAGACGAGTCATGGCCAAAATATACGCGCTCGCACTAGCTGAGCATATAGAAGTGCTTAATGATGGCACCTCACGCAAAAAGCTGATCTCTATTTTTTTTGACTGGTTGCTTGACGATCACGAGGTGGCTATTAAAGCCAATGCCATGACCGCCCTATTTACCCTGGGTAAGTATGAAGATTGGGTGCATCCTGAATTGAAACGCGTGTTGGAGGAAGACGCAGCTAAGCACAGCCCAGCTTACCGGGCCAGAGCCAGAATGACTCTGGCTAAAATCAAAAATGAGCATTAAAATGGTTACCTTTGCCGCTTATTAAATGACCCGGTATGACATTGTCTCCACTCACTGCCGTCTCCCCTATTGACGGCAGATATGCTCAAAAAACGGAAGTGCTGAGCAGCTATTTTTCTGAAGAAGCATTGATTAAATATCGCGTGAAGGTCGAGATCGAGTACTTCATTGCGCTTTGCGAATTACCGCTCCCTCAATTGAGCAGCGTATCCTCCAGCACCTTTAGCGAACTGCGCAAGCTCTACCACGATTTCAGTACGGAAGAAGCCCAGCGCATCAAGAACATCGAAAAGGTGACCAACCACGATGTTAAAGCGGTAGAGTACTACCTGAAGGAGGAGTTTGATCGATTGGGTTTAGAAGATTATAAAGAATTTATCCATTTTGGACTGACTTCACAGGACATCAACAACACGGCCATTCCGCTGAGTTTAAAGGATGCCTTAAATCATGTATACAAGCCACAATTACTGGAAGTGGTCGATCACCTGCAGCAGTTGGTAGATGAATGGAGCCAGGTGCCTATGCTGGCCCGCACTCATGGTCAACCGGCATCCCCTACCCGCTTGGGCAAAGAGATCGAAGTGTTCGTGGTACGCATCGAACAGCAGTTAAAACAGCTAGAACACATACCGCACGGGGCCAAATTTGGAGGCGCGACTGGTAATTTTAATGCCCATCAGATTGCCTATCCTGAAATTGACTGGAAGGCCTTTGGTCAGGAATTCGTAGAGCGCACCTTAAAACTGCATCATTCCTTCCCGACCACACAAATTGAGCACTACGACCATATGGCCGCCTTGTTCGACGCTATGAAACGCATCAATACCATCTTGATCGATCTAGACCGTGATTTATGGACCTACATTTCGATGGATTACTTCAAACAAAAGATCAAAGAGGGCGAAGTAGGTTCGTCGGCCATGCCGCACAAAGTGAATCCTATTGATTTTGAGAACAGCGAAGGGAACTTAGGCATTGCTAATGCCTTATTTGAGCATCTATCCGCCAAATTGCCCATATCGCGTATGCAACGTGATCTCACAGATAGCACGGTACTGCGCAATATTGGGGTACCTCTGGGGCATACCTTGATTGGTCTGTTAAGTACCTTAAAAGGCCTGAGCAAATTATTGCTGAACGAGGAGAAATTTCTCGCTGACCTCGAAAATAACTGGGCGGTGGTGGCAGAGGCTATTCAAACCATACTGCGTCGGGAAGGCTATCCCAAGCCTTATGAAGCCTTAAAAGAGTTGACCCGTAAAAACACCTCCATCACGCAACTCTCCATAGCTCGATTTATAGATACCTTAGACGTAAGTCAGGAAGTTAAGAAGGAATTAAAAGCCATCAGTCCGGCCAATTATACCGGTATTTAGATTTTACTAAAGAGTGACACTAAAAAACCCCGTCGATGGACGGGGTTTTTTGTTTAGTTGAGAAGCGCTTCAAACTTCCACTTTTTATGATTTATAACACTTAAAGCCTTTGAGTAAGAGAGAAGAAACGCTACCGTTTCATCTTTGGGTCCAATGCTTTCCGCTTTTTTATCCTGCGGAGTCGGATTAGAGTAAACGTTTGGCATATAAAAGATAATTTGATTGTTAATACTAGATTAACGCCATCAAATTACGCTTATTGTTTAGGAGGTTGTTAAAACTATGTTGTGCTTATCGATCACCTTACGCAGGTTGATCAAGGCATAACGCATTCTTCCTAAGGCCGTGTTGATGCTCACTCCGGTACGCTCAGAGATTTCCTTAAAGCTCATCTCCTGATAGATACGCATCATCAGCACTTCTTTCTGATCTTCAGGCAATTCTTCAATGATGCGACGAACATCACTGTGTACCTGGTCATTGATCAGCTGATTTTCAGCATTCATGGCACCGTCTGTTAAAACAGAAAAAATGCTGAATTCACCGGAATTATCAAATTTAGGCATGCGATTATTACGTCGGAAATGGTCGATGACCAAGTTGTGCGCGATACGCATTACCCAGGGCAAAAATTTACCTTCTTCGTTGTATTTACCTCGTTTTAAAGTATTAATGACCTTGATAAAGGTATCCTGAAAGATATCTTCCGCGATATCGCGATCAAAAACTTTAGAATAAATAAAACTGTAAATGCGTTGTTTGTGGCGGGTGATCAATTTAGAAAGGGCGTCTTCACTGCCTTCTAGATATAAGCTAACGAGCGTAGCGTCTGTAGTCGAAACGTTTTTCATACTTCACTTTTTGTAGGTATCAATTACCGTTGGGGAATCGATGGATTGATTTAAAAAAAGTATAAGTATGCTATAGGCGTAGTAGTGTTTCGTTTGTAACTGGCGTAAATATAACAACTTTCATTCCAAATAAACAAATCCAGCATTTTTTTTTAACAATTCAATTCCCACAAGACGTATCATGATCAAGCCGCTTCCGTGGCGTATCTTTGCACCCTAGTATCTCAATTGAATATGCAGTTAGACCTCGCTCAGGCAGACCCAAAAGAAAACATCATCATAAAAGGAGCCAAGCTCCACAACCTTAAGGATCTCGACGCCATCATTCCTCGAAATGAACTGGTGGTGATTACCGGCCTTTCTGGCAGCGGAAAATCCAGTTTAGCCTTTGATACCTTGTATGCAGAGGGACAGCGACGCTACGTGGAAAGTCTGTCTTCCTATGCCCGTCAATTCTTGGGACGTTTGGATAAGCCCAAAGTCGATTATATCAAAGGAATCGCGCCGGCCATAGCTATCGAGCAAAAAGTCAATGCGACCAATCCCAGATCTACCGTAGGGACTTCCACAGAAATTTACGATTACCTGAAACTGTTCTATGCCCGCATTGGCAAAACGTACTCCCCCATTTCGGGCGATGAAGTGAAAAAAGATACGGTGAGTGACGTGGTTGATTATGTGTGCGCTTTCGCGAAAGCGGAAAAACTATTACTCCTTTCGCCCATACCGCTCGAGCAAGGCCGAAGTCTTGAAGACAAATTGAGTGTGCTCCAGCAGCAGGGTTATGCCCGGATTAAAATAAACGAGAGCGTAACACGTCTGGATGAGCTGCCTGCCCTAAAAAAAACAGATGAAGTGCAGTTGGTGGTCGATCGTATTGTGACCAATCCGGAGGATGAGGATTTTAGAAATCGATTAGCCGATGCCGTTCAAACCGCCTTCTATGAAGGAAAAGGGGTACTGCGCATCGAAAGTCTCAGCGAAGGCAACCTACGCGAGTTCAGTAATCAATTTGAGCTGGACGGTATGTCTTTTCTCGAGCCCAACGTGCATCTGTTCAGCTTTAATAACCCCTACGGAGCCTGTCCTACCTGTGAGGGTTATGGTGATGTCATTGGTATTGATGAAGACCTGGTCATTCCCAATACCGCCCTCTCTGTTTATGAAAATGCTGTCTTCCCCTGGCGAGGAGAGAGCATGAGCTACTATCGAGATCAATTGGTCAACAATGCCTACCAGTTTGATTTTCCCATTCACAAACCCTATTTCGAACTCAGCGAGGACCAGAAAAATCTGCTTTGGGAAGGCAATAAATATTTTGAGGGGATCACGCCATTCTTCAAGCAATTGGAAGCTAAGGCGTATAAAATTCAGAACCGGGTTATGCTGTCCCGGTACCGGGGCAAAACCAAATGCAGTACTTGCCGCGGACGGCGTTTGCGAGAAGAAGCGACCTTTGTCAAGGTAGGCGGTAAGGCTCTGACCGAGCTGGTCAATCTACCCCTTAAAAATCTGAGAACCTGGTTTAAGGAATTGGACCTCAATGAACACGATGCAGCCATTGCCAAACGGTTGCTTAAAGAGATCAATACCCGCCTGGAATTTTTGAGTAATGTTGGCCTTGACTATCTGACCTTGAATCGGAAGTCGAATACCCTATCCGGAGGGGAATCCCAGCGAATCAATCTGGCCACTTCTTTAGGAAGTAGTTTGGTAGGTTCGATGTACATCCTGGATGAACCCAGTATTGGCTTGCATCCAAAGGATACGGAGCGTCTGATCAAGGTGCTTCAGGATCTGCGAAATTTGGGCAATACCGTGATCGTAGTGGAGCACGATGAGGACATCATGAAGGCTGCTGATCGCATACTCGACATTGGGCCCGAAGCCGGAACCTTTGGTGGTGAATTGGTGGCTTATGGCTCCTTTAAGGAAGTCCTTCAAACCAAAACCCTGACCGCACAGTACTTGAATGGATCTCTGGAGATCCCGGTGCCAAAAAAGCGTAGAACCTCAAAATACTACGTGGAGATACTGGGAGCACGTGAGCATAACTTAAAAAATATTGATGTACGCTTTCCCTTGGGTGTATTCACAGCGGTCACCGGTGTTTCGGGAAGTGGGAAAAGTACGTTGATCCGTAAAATTCTCTACCCGGCTCTACTTAAGGCTACCGGGGGTTATGGAGAACGTCCGGGACAATTCACTAAGATTGATGGGAAATACGACAACATCAAACACATTGAATTTGTCGATCAAAATCCAATCGGTCGCTCTTCTCGTTCCAATCCGGTTACCTACATCAAGGCCTACGATGACATTCGAAGCCTTTTTGCCAGTCAGAAGTTGAGCAAGGTGCGTAATTACAAGACCAAACACTTCAGTTTTAATGTGGATGGTGGCCGTTGCGAAACCTGCAAAGGGGACGGAGAAGTGACCATAGAGATGCAGTTTATGGCCGACGTACACCTGGAGTGCGAAACCTGTAAAGGAAAACGTTTTAAAAAGGAAATTTTAGAAGTCACTTTCGAAGGCAAGAATATTGACGATGTCCTCAATCTTACCATTGACGATGCTATCGCCTTCTTTAGCGAGCATAAGGAAGACAAAGTGGTTCGCAAGCTGCAACCCCTACAGGATGTAGGCCTAGGCTATGTCACGCTGGGGCAGTCCTCCTCTACCCTTTCCGGCGGAGAAGCCCAGCGTATCAAACTCGCCTCCTTTTTGGTTAAAGGAACGACTAAAGAAAAGGCCCTGTTCATCTTTGACGAACCCACCACCGGTTTGCACTTTCACGACATTAAAAAACTACTGGCTTCTTTTGAAGCCCTGATCGAAAAGGGGCATTCGGTAGTGGTTATTGAGCACAACATGGACCTGGTCAAATGCGCTGATCATGTGATTGATCTGGGTCGTGAAGGTGGCGAAGAAGGCGGGCAGTTAGTAGCTTCCGGAACCCCTGAAGAAGTGGCTCAAAGTGAGGCTTCCTATACTGCTGCTTACCTGGCAGAAAAACTGAATTAATAGATTCATGCCTTTATGACAAAAGGCATGAATCTGATTTACGAGCGTGGTCGTTTAAAACCGTCTACCGATAGAAATGCCAACCCGCGGGTAGTATTCCGAAATGTCATCGGTGTTGATGAAATTTCGCCCGATACCTAGCAAAATCTCCCCGATCCATCCGGAACGGGTCAGGAATTTTCCTCCCCCGCCAAGGCCAACACCAAATCCGCTGTAATCATCGTTCATTCCATTACCTTCTACTTGGTACAATGACGAATTTCCTTCAAGAAAGAAGCCTGCAGCGGGCTTTTCCCCAAAATAGAAACGATAGAATGGAGTGGCCATCCATAACAAATCGATATCGTCATCAATGGTAAAACCAAAAGAAATTCCTAGTGC
Source organism: Flavobacteriaceae bacterium YJPT1-3 (assembly GCA_029866965.1). Classification (GTDB taxonomy): domain Bacteria; phylum Bacteroidota; class Bacteroidia; order Flavobacteriales; family Flavobacteriaceae; genus Croceiramulus; species Croceiramulus getboli. Next base: position 2,855,293 of record CP123444.1, read on the forward strand.
AGAATCTTCGTTCAAGAGTCGTTCGTAAGAAACCTCTGGAAATCCAACCACCAAAGACCCCGCATTCAAGCGAAATTCATTTTTAAAAGATGGTTGATTCTTGTGTTTTGAAGTGTTTTGAGCCCTGCCCAGAAAAACACATCCGATCACAACTAGCGTGAATACACTTAATGTCCTCATAATAAAAGCGTTTAAAAGTTGAAGTCAAATCTATTCGGACATTGCCTAAGAAGAGTCCCATATCACCCGAACGGGATAAAATCGGACGAATTACTAGTCGTTTATAGAGGCCGATTTGCGGTACTCTGATGGCGTTTGGGAGGTGAATTTTTTAAAGGCCGTATAAAAAGTAGACTTAGAATTGAAGCCACATTCCAGGCCAATAGCTACGATAGTGTAGTTCTTAAACTCCGGATCGGTCAGCCAGAGTTGCGCCTGACGGACACGGAACGCATTGATAAAGTCGGAAAAATTCTGATCGCCATGCTGATTGATCAACTGACTGATCCGATTTGCCGATAATGGCAATTTTTCGGCCAAACTGGTCAAACTAAGGTTAGGATCTGTAAACAATTGCTCTGCTTTGACCAAATCCATGAGTTGCTGATAGGCCGCCACTTCTTCTTTACTTTTATGGACCTGTTTTCGATCCATTTCCAGCAGGCTCTTATTGGAAATAACTCGGTTGTGAATATCTCTACGCAGAACGATTCTATCCTTAAGCACTACATACCGAAAGAATCCCTGATATCCAATCCAGTATAAAAGAACAGAGCTTCCCAGTCGAAGCGGATAGTAACTGTACGGGGCTTTAATGTGGGTGGAAAAAATATTGAGTCCGATGGCGACCACCCAAAGCAAAATAACTACTCCTCCCATTTTCATGAATGACTTTATCCACTGGAGATTGTCATAGCTGAGTATGTCTTTGTAGAGGCCTTCGTATCGAAATAGGAGTTGAATGGCTTTGAAAAATAGAAAAAGAGAATACACGATGGTGATCATATCTTCAATCACATTGTATACTTCCAGCACCTGGAAGGTGAAAACTTCATAGCCCACCAGAACAATTAGGGAAAACCGAGCAATCAGCTCCATCAGAAAAATAACCAGGGTCACGATCAAAAAAGGCCATCGCTTTTTCTCAATGCCCAGATAGTAAACCAGAAATGCGTAAAACATGGGAACGATGAGGACATACCAAGGCACCATGAAATAAGGCGCAAGCGGATAGCGGTCAAAAACGGTATCGATCAGCCAGGCCTGAAGATTATTCATGGATAGAAAGAATACTACCAGATTGAGAAATAAAATGGGTTTCTCAATTTTTTTCCTGGCCAGAAAGGTGCCCATGTTGAACATAAATCCCTGAATGGCACCAGCAACCAAAAGCACATTAAAGATTTTAGTGAGCAACATAGCGTGTATCTTGGTCGTATTACATCTTAATTCAGCATCTGTGAATACAAGAAAAGACTTTTTTTAAAAAATAATGCCTGGTTGCCCATTAGGTACTAAAAAATTGATTATCAAATACCTATGCCACCGCAATCTTTCCAATTTGAGAACCCATTCAAAGAGAGCTTCAGCTTTTTGGCATGCTAGTTGAAAATACCTGGCCTATAGCGAATGCCGAAAAGCTAAAGAGTAGGCAAAACCCAAAATTACTGAGTTATGAAAAAAGCACTGATAATAGCCTTTTTATTCCTGTTAGGAACAGGGGCTCAAGCCACAGCGGTCCAGCATTTGGATCACGGCAAGAAAAAAGGGAAGTTTATGCGCTATCAACAGGAATCCTATGTCTCTTTCATCCAACAAGGTGTTGAGTATTTTGTTTTCGCCGATGGTTCCTTTGACTTTTCCATCTTAGAAAGATCCATAAATACACGGAGACGAGGAAACACAGCTTGGAATAATAGTCCGGGAAGAAGCCGACTTAATTATAATTCTCGTTTTCCCTACCGCAACTTTATTCGGTACAATCGCTGGGGACAAATACGAATGATTGGTAATACTCCCATATTTTATCAGCGCAACGGAAAAGTAGCTCAAATTGGACGGGTGGATATTCGACATAAACGTGGTTGGTTAGACCGGGTGGGAAATTTGAAAGTCCACTACGATCGTCTGGGCCGGATCAATCGAACCACAGGACATGTATTTCGTGGAAATAAGGGCCGGTTAGGCCGACACTATAAGCGGAATCACAATCGTCACCAGGAAGATTGGTATGAGGAAGAGAGCCGCTCAAGAAGTCGTTTCGACGACTAATATTTAGATTTGGATGTTCAGAATCTCCGCGAGTTTATCTCGCGGAGATTCTTTTTTACTTTCCTGCCCCATTTCGCTAAGGCATCCTAATCAATAGCTCGCTTTCGCGAAAGCAGGATTACGATAATGAATGGAGCGCGATCGTCCAATCAGCGCTCACTGCGCAAAGCACGAATACCTCCTTTTGATGTTGTAATTTTGCGCCCTATGCAGTATCAGGATACCATTGTTGCCTTAGCCACTGCTCCGGGTGCCGGAGCCGTTGCGATCATTCGTATTTCGGGTCCACAGGCAATCGACGTCGCTTCAAGGATGTTTGAAGCCAAAAGTGGGCAATCCTTAAGCAAAGTCGCTTCGCACACCGTGCATTTAGGCCATATTAAGGATCAGGAGCGCATCATTGATGAAGCCCTTGCTCTGGTCTTTAAAGGCAACAAATCGTACACCGGAGAACCTACCGTAGAGTTTAGTTGTCATGGCAGTCCTTATATTCAGCAAGAAATTATTCAACTGGCTTTACGTTCTGGCTGCCGTGCTGCGCAAGCCGGTGAATTCACCCTGCGCTCGTTTATCAATGGAAAGATGGACCTCAGCCAGGCTGAGGCTGTGGCCGACTTAATTGCCTCGGATAATCAGGCAGCACATCAAATCGCCATGCAGCAGATGCGCGGTGGATTCAGCAATGAAATTGCTCAGTTGCGTGAAGAACTGCTGAATTTCGCTTCCCTCATCGAACTCGAACTTGATTTTGCAGAGGAAGATGTGGAATTTGCCAATCGGGAGCAGTTTCAGGAACTGATCGCACGCATTACCCGGGTGCTCAAGCGCTTGATCGATTCCTTTGCCACGGGCAATGTGATCAAACAAGGGATTCCCGTGGCCATCGTGGGTGAACCTAATGTGGGTAAGTCGACCTTGCTCAATGCCTTACTGAATGAAGAGCGAGCGATCGTGAGCGATATCGCCGGGACAACGCGTGACACCATAGAAGATGAGATCAGCATTGGGGGCGTGGGATTCCGCTTTATCGACACCGCCGGAATCCGGGATACCGTCGATACCATCGAAGGATTGGGCATAAAAAAGACCTTTGAAAAAATCAAGCAGGCCCAGGTCGTGATCTATCTCTTCGATGCTACCGTGATTCAAGATCAGCAGCATAAGCTGAGTGACCTCAAACGCGAACTTGAAAAGATTAAAAATCGATTTCCGCAGAAGGCAGTCGTGGTACTCGCCAATAAAACAGATCTTTTAAGCCCGGAAGAATTGTCTGATCTATTCAGTCACTTTGAAAATTTACAACTACTCTCTGCAAAAAATAAGGAGGGTATAGATGCTTTGCAACAAACACTGCTGCAGTTCATCAATACGGGAGCCCTTCGCAATGATGAAACCATAGTAACAAATTCGCGCCACTACGATGCCTTGCTTAAAGCTTTGGAAGAGATCGAAAAAGTACAAGAAGGATTGAATATGGGATTATCCGGAGACTTATTGGCCATCGATATCCGACAAGCCCTCTACCATTTTGGGGAGATCACCGGGCAGGTCACCACCGACGACCTATTAGGCAATATTTTCGCCAATTTCTGTATAGGGAAGTAAGTGAGATAGCAAATCTTCGATTTGCGTAATCGAACTTATGCTGAGCTTGTCGAAGCATCTTCAATGAATCACTTTTGTAATCAGATAGCAAATCGTCGATTTGCGTAATCGAACTTATGCTGAGTTTGTCGGAGCATCTTCAATAAACTGATCTTGCAGCGAGGAGGACTCCTACTTTTTATGGCATCCTGTGTGCATTCCGAGTTTAAATTGTAGGGGTAATTCAATATATCCTTATAGGATAAACCGTTTAAGCCTCATTAAAACTTTAATTCCTTAAATATACTGGTACAGCTGATAGAAAAATAGCCCTACTCCTGCAATAACCAGATAAACATTGGCGGCCTTATAAAACGCCTTATAGCTGACGGGGAATTTTTTTACGTACTGAATCAGAAAAATTATGGGAATTAAAGCAATGACCTGACCCAACTCTACGCCAACATTAAAACTGATGATTTTAGTTAGAATTTGATCTTGACCCAGGTTGAAAGACTGCAAGCGGGTCGAAAGACCAAAGCCATGAATCAGTCCGAAAATACCAACCATCAATAACAAGTTCGGGGACGGTAGCTTTAATTTATCGAATCCCCCTAAATTCTCAAATCCCTTGTAAAGCACGCTTAAGGCGATCACCGCATCCACCAGATGCTCATTGGCGGTCAATCCAGCATAGGTAGCTCCAATTAAGGTGATACAGTGTCCTAGAGTGAAGACCGTGATGAACTTCATAATGTCCCAAATGCCATTGAGAAAAAATATCACACCGGTCAGAAACAATAAATGGTCATATCCGGTGAGCATATGTTTGGCTCCTACCCAAATATAGGCTTCCAATCCTCCCTTGTTTAGAATCGCCTGATCCCCCGGAGAAACATCATGGGCCCACAATACACCGGGTAGGAATAGAAATGCAAGAACTGATAGTATTCGAAGGCTTTTACTCATCCTTATTTCTTCCTAAAGAAAAAGAAAAGTACGCCAATCAGTAAAAGGCTCCCTACCCAAAACACATAGGAGGGTATTCCGTCTTCTTCGTGTGAATGACTGCTTTCACTATGCTCATGACTATGGCCAGATCCCACCGCGAAAGTGAGCGTGGCCCAGTTGGATTCATGAGTAAGCTCTTGATCTTCGAGAGCGGTCATGTGTATCGTTCTTAAGTAGTACACCCCGGCAGTCTGGATGTCTACGGTAACGATCCCCTCCTCATCGGTTCGCAAAGAAGACAGCTCGTCGTGGGTATGCTCATCTTCCCCAGCCTGTCTCGAACTTGTATCCTCATGGGTATGTGTTGTTTCTCCGTGGGCATGTTCGTGCTCATGCTGATCCACTTTTGGATCATGGCCTACGTAAACCAACTGATTTTCAAGTGGCTTCCCATCATAGAGCAGTTGCACTTTAAGCGCATGGCCGGGATGCAAGTCATAGGGGTTTTCCTGTGGCACAAACTCAATAGGATAGTCCAGAATAGTATTCCAACTATCAGTACGCTGCTCTCCTACCTGAAAGATCGTCTTGACGTGTTTACTGTATCGTTCTACAGCATCTTCCTCCATCAGATTCTGCTGCTTTCGCTCAGCCAATAGATCCAAAACTCCATCATGTTCGAGGTACTTGTTAAAAGCGTTTGCATCCAAAGCAATATTGCGCGGAGCGGTTGACACTCCCGCAACCCAGGTACCGGATTTTCCGGATTTAAATCTCAAATAGGTTATTGCATTTTCTTCGTACCACTGCGTAGAATCTACACTGAAACGTTGGCCTTCACCAACCAGACTCACGTCGAGCATCCGATCCCGTGCGATTACATTTTCACTTTGATCAAAAGTACCATTATACAGCGCGATGATTGATTCGCTCTCCGGATCAAGGAAATACTGATTTAATTTAAGGTACATATCGTGGCTGCATAAAAGGATAACAGCAATAAGTGCTAAGGCTATTTTTCGCATGGTGGTTTAAATGATTGGTTCGAGTATAAGTTTAAGGCAAAAATAGTTCGCCCTTTCCCAAAAACATACGAATAGTAGGCACAAACGGTTTTCTAGATATTTCTCAGCTTCCTCATTGAAGCGTTTCGTAACTTCATGAATCGAAACAAGCCAACCAAAAACAAAGGCGATATAACTTTTAGGCTATTCAGAATTTTAAAGTATACGTTAAGTCTTGGAAGTTCCGTTATTTAGATTATTAGCACCCACGACTGTTTTCATTCTGAAACCAACTCAATTATAATGTCAAATGTCGATGAATCAATAATTGCTAGAATTAATGCTAAAACCAGCCGAAGACCATTTCAAAAGCTTATTATTTTAACCGAATTTCTCAATGATGAGGCCTACTATGAACACCATGCATCGCGTTTACTGGATTACCCTATGCTGTTTACTGCAGCCTCTATATGTACTTCTTGCTCAGGAAGTTCAACAATTTACCTTCAACGGTGATGACGGTCCCTATCTGATCAACGATTCGGTGTATTGGGTAGATCAGAACAATGAGTTGGTGAAGATTTCGCGTACTGCGCTAGATTCTATTCCAGTGACCATTGACCATGAGGACGATCAATCATTCTTTGTTCCCTTGAATTCGTCTAACGCCATTGCTCGTAGCGAGTACGCCCTTCCGGAAAAACTGATTGCCATCTCTGACATTGAAGGACGATTTGATGCTTTTTATAGTTTCCTGGTCGCCAATAAAGTGATGGATGAGCAATTCCGCTGGCAATTTGGAAAGGGACATCTCGTATTGGTGGGAGACTTCGTTGATCGTGGCAAGAATGTGACTCAAGTGCTTTGGTTGATCTACAAGCTCGAACAGGAGGCAGAACAGGCCGGAGGCCGAGTACACTTTCTTTTGGGAAATCACGAATTACTAAATTTCACCGGTGATGTTCGTTATAATCGAGGAAAGTACCTGAAGGTGGCTCAAGACATTACCGGACTGAGCGACCATGCAGCGGCCGTACAGTATTTATATTCTGAAAAAACCGTACTCGGGCAATGGATGCGCACCAAAAATACCGTTTTAAAAGTAGGCAATTACCTCTTTGTTCACGCAGGATTGAGTCCGGAGTTGCTCAACTTCAATTTAACCTTAGAAGAGATCAATTCTCGCATTCGCGAAACGATCCAGTCCCCCGATCAGAATGATGTCACCGCCGAATTTCTATTTGGCGCTGAAGGACCCTTATGGTATCGAGGATACGTCTATGATCACCACCACTATCCTAAAATCGAACAAGCAGAATTTGACCGCTTGTTAACCAAGTATAAGGCAGATCATATCGTTATCGGACATACGGTTGTAGATGATATCTCCACTGACTTTGAGGGTAAATTAATCCGCATCGATGTTCCTCACAGCAGCCGTAAATTTTCAGGAAAAACAAAAGGGTTACTGGTGGAAAATGAGACCGCTTATTGGATTGATGATCAAGGGAACAAACAGCGCTTAGACTAGCTATAGGGATTTAAAATACTGGTCTAGAAACTCAAGACGAGCCTCCAGCCAGGACCTCAAATACGAATAATGATCCTCAAGGCTTCGCGCTGCAGGCCAGGTTTTGAATTCGCGATCGTATAATTCTTCTTTTTCAAAGCGGTTAACATACGTATCCATGCTTTTTGTCAATGTCACTGTTTTTAAGTCCTTTTCCCGAAGTGCTGACCATCTCGATTTTAACTTGTCCTTGTAATTGTCGGGGTTGACTTCTATCAAGCGGTCAAAGAGTGCGTTGCTCAAAATATCATTGGTTGTCGCGATGCGCTTTCCATCCTGTATCGAACCCAACACTCCATCTAAATCCCAGGGAATGAAAAAATAAGGTTCCCCTTGTTGATACCGCCCCAGATAATAATTCTTACCTAAGTTATCGGTAGCCCTCAGCAGATTGACCAGGATGAAATAGTCTATTGCATTCGGAATATGAATTTCTTTGTCAATTCGTGCCTTGAAATTTTCATCAGATTCCTCGGCCACCAGGGTGACGGTTTTCGCCAGGTCATTCCAGTGTGCTTTGTAATCAATAAGCGGATATTCCATCCTAAAGCCACTCCAATGAGGAAAGAGATTATTGTACGGAGCTGCTTTCTTGAATGAGGTTGCATTTTCATAAGACTCCGCTTTGAATAATTCACCATACACCTGCTCACCTTCGTTTTTCTTTAGATCCAGTTGCTTGCGATCCACTGATTCTGAAAGGGCATAAATGCCCAGGTACTTTCCATTCCTAAAAACTTCCACAAATTTGGAACGGACGGCGCTCTTCGCCTCTGGTCGTTGCTCGCTGTAGTATGGCGGATGCATATCCAACCACAAACGCATAGCCAAGGTTGATCGAAGGCGAAGTGGCTCATTGTACAAACCGTCTAAAATCCAATCATCATCAGACCGCATATCAGCAAAACGCACATCCTTGTTCTCCCGACCAAGACTATCGCTCCAAAATTCCAGATCATAATTTTTTTTGGGAAAGCTTAGTGAGAGGTTTCCACGATAACGAATGCCGACCAGACTTTCCATCAAATTGCCCTGGTCAAAATAACTAAATTTTGCTAGCACTTTTTTGCGGCTATTGATGGCAGTCGTATCTATGGACAAGTGAATAATTGGGTATTTGGATAGATAGAGTTTAAATTCTTCCCCTTGCTTTTTAAGGACGTAGGAATAGGTACTTTTACTTGATCCGGAGGAAGGACTCAACCTATAAGCCTCATCGAATTGAAGTCGGAGCTTCTTTGAAGTATTGAGGAGCAAAGAATCCTCTTGATCAGCCTGCCATACGATCATTCGCTGACTTGCATCTACACCAAAACTCCCCTCTTCCGCTCTATGACTTTGGCTTCCTGCCTCGCCTACAGACAATACGAGTACACCAAATAACAAAGGCGCAAATAAAAATTCCTTTCGATCAAATAAACTCCGACCCACGACTACGGGAGCACAAATCAAATCTGTAGCCTGTTTATGACAGCGAGATAAAAGTTGCCTAAAGTAATTAATCATCATTCGAAAGGAATTTAGTGAAATCATTATTGACTTTGCTAAAGATCTCAAGCATCTAGCAGCATTTCGATCCAGCATGCGGTAGATCATCTAAGGGTAACTTATTTTAAAGGATTCACAGTCTATTTTGAATAGTATTAACAGGGCTTGCTGTAATTCTAAACAATTTTAACCTCTTGTTCACCATTTTGGCGCTACCCATAGGAACCCCATACTGCCTAAAAACAAAAGATAGAACCAAAGCGGATCTATTGTACGCCATACGGTATTCTGTTGTTCCTTAACAGCAGTTCGAGCAAAGCTATTACGGTTTGCCTGCACCCATTGCTGCTGGCGTAGGGCCTTCCATTGGTCAGTGTCAGCCACGTAATACTGATGAGTGGAGCTGCTGTCTTGCACTACTTCTAGGGCATGCCAGCCCGTCGATCGCGGGTAAACGGTTCCAGTCCATTGCTGCGGAAATTCACTATGCTGACGGAGCGGGATGGTCATTCCGGATCGTTCTTTGATCTGGAAATCTTCTGCTCCGGTGTAAACGGTAATTTCAAAGGGTTCATCCTGAAAAGCAATAAAAGCGGAAGATTGCCACGAAACTTGAGGTTCCGCTCTTTTTGCCAGGGCTTCTACCAGTGTTGACCAAAAATCCTGATAGGCTTCTTCCCTACCTTCCAAAAGTTCATTAAAGGTCTGATCCAATACGGTGAGGCCTATTTTCCCTAAACCCAGTTGTTGGTAAGCACTCAGAATGTCATCCTCACTTTGGTGCACGGTAATTACGGTCAAATCATTTTCTAAAGCATAGGGGTATTTGGACCAACGGGTCGTGCCCATTCCTGCTAAACCGATCTCCGTCTGTCCGTCATAGTTTGCCTGAATTCCTAATTCACTGGACGCATTCCGCAATAAGCGCTCATCGGCCTGTACCAATACACCCAGACCATCTTCTTCAATCGATGTCCTAAAAGACGAATTGGTAAGTCCTCCTAAGGCTCGAAAATTATCCCGATCCAGAATCAACAAATCAATAGATCTGAGGCTTTCGCGGGTCAGCGTATTGACGGGAAGGCGTTCCGTGTTGAAATATTCAAATTTATATCGATTTGTGGTCAGTTGACTGCGCGTTACTAATTCGTGACCCTCTTCTGCCAGAAAGTTCTTTAGGTATTTCGTCTCAAAAGTCGGATAACTATTGAGTATCAAGATGCGCAAAGGCACGGCTTCTTCCACGATTACCGGTAAGGGATCATTGGTGATCATCGTATTCAAGCTGTCCTTTACGATCAGCTGAAATAACTGGCGTCCCAAGGTTTTCAAAGGTGCCTTCAGTTCAAAAAGTGAGCTTGCGGCTGTTTCCTTTTCGATAATTAGCGAATCCATAGCCTCGCCCCCCGGGCTTGTCAGTACTACGCGCAAACCTGGACCTGAGGGCCTGATACGACCGCGTACAAACAACTCATCCCCTAATGTTTGTCTGGGTTCATACTTGATTTTGTCAATTCCACGAATGGGCACACCTCCTAAATAACTCCCAGGAAGGTCATCAAACTGCCATAGATCGTAAGGAGCGATCCCATGCCCGAGAATAAGTACGGACGAAAGCGAGTCCCTGAGCTGTGTATAGTGACGATCGGGAGTATACGGAATCTGTTTAGCGTCTTTGAATCGGGAAGCTCCAATATCATCGTCCTTAGCTTTGGTAGCCATTAAGCTATCCAATTGCTCTTCATCGTAGCCCGGAGTGAGCACAATACCCAGACGATCAAGACTGCGACCCGGTAATTGCGGTTTGAGGGCTATCATCGCCAGTGCAAAAATCGCCAGCAACGCAATCACCGCGTGTAGATAGACTCGAGCGCCTGGAGCCCGTTTCGATTCTTTCCACAGAAAAAGAAGGAATATGATCAGGCTCGCTGCGATTACCGGCCAAATCCATGCACTATTTTCGAATATTAATTGATCACTCACCGGATTGCAGGGCTTTGAGTAATAATTGATCTAAAGGACGCGATGCTTTTGCCTTTAAGCTAGGTGAAGGGGTCACTTCCGGTAAGGCTTGTAGCAACCCTTTTAAGGCTACTTGCTTGCTGGCCCGCTTTGGTGGTCGTTCTTCGGACAACCAACGCAGATGCTGCAAGGTTTCCAAATAATTACCAGGCGAGTCGATGGCCAATTGTGCCAGTTCTTGTCCCGCTTTCGCGAAAAGCGTTCGATGCTGAGCTCCTATGGCTACATCGTCAGCGATCAGCTGGTCCAGCACGGTAGCGGCCTGCCGCATATGTACATAAGTATCTTCCTGTTCAGGATTTTCTTGCTTTGAAAAACTATTCACTTCCTTCAGTTCTCCCGTCAATCGCTTGTCTTCTTTGATGGGAGGTGGATCAAAACCAATACGATGTACGTAAATACGAGCGCTGTTTTTGATCTCTTGAATCAAGCGTAAGGCCTTGTACTGATAAGGCAATGATTTTTCCGGAGTGTACAATCTTAAATACAATTCAGCATCCCACATTTCATCCATGGCCTGACGAAGCATGCTTTTCAGCGATTTGGCAAAGAGGGTTGAAGCTTCCGGGTCTTCGTGGTTATGCACGTAGGCCTCTAACGGATCTTCTTCCGATTCACTGTGCTCCTCCCCTTCATGGTCGTGATCTACCAGATTGTGTTCATTATCGCCGTCATGATCATGCGTATATTCCGCCAGCGGATCATCGCCCCCGACTTCTTCCGCCGCCGTGCTCCTCTCTCCTTGTGGCTGAATGCCTGATTCGGCTTCATCACCCATGAACTGACCGTATTTTAAGCGTAAGGCCTTTTGATCAAATCCCAATTCATTGCTCTTCGACTTAAATTCTTTTTCGGTAAGCTGCGCCTTATTAGCGATCAATTTTTCGGTATCGATGATCAATTGTCGCTGACTCCTGAAATAATCAGGCATCAAATCGGCGCCCATGGTCCCCTCGACAGCAAATTGAGCGCTCACGGTATCCCGGATCATGGCAAAATAGGTTTCACTCCTGCTCACATTGGCTTTGGGCTCTTTATTATCGACCACCTCCACATAGAAATAAAGTTCATCACCCGGCTCCATATTGAGCGAGTCCAAATTGATTGTCTTAGAGAGCTTTGCGCTTTTCTGTCGCAAGGAGATCAATTGTGGGAATTCGATCTGTTCTTCCCTAAACTTGACCGATTCTCCTGAGCCTTTGGTTACCGTAGCAATGATGCGGGCATCCACCAGACCAAAGTCATCGGTCACCTCGGCTTTGATCCTGAGGTTCTTTTGCTGCTCATAGGTGTAATTGGTGTATTGCTCCAGATCATTGATTTGAATCTCCGGGGCTTCATCTGACGTTGCCGTAATCGAATATAAGTCGGAGGTATAGGTCGCGCCCCTGGTATCTTTAAAACGGAAGTTATAGAACCCCGACCCGGTGATCTTTTCGGAATGTCGGTAGCTACCGTCTTCTAATCTCATGGATTGTTTCGCTCCAAATCCTTCCATCCAGACACTGTCCATGGGTTGGTCAAAACTAATCGCCCAGCTGACCCGCGATTGATTGAGAACTTCGATGGTCAATTCATTAAAACTTCGGTTGGCTAATGCCGTATAATTTGGATAATTGACAAAGACTCGTGTTTCTACCAATTGAGGTTCTGCCCCCCGGCCAGCCAGCGAATCTACGGCATACACCGGGACCTCATTAGCGGAAGGTGATCCCACACCCAAATTTCGCGTCCAGCGGAACAAATCATAGTGGACACTAAGAAGTCCAAACAAGAATAACACAAATCCCACCGTAAATAGGGCGCCTAGCCGTGCGTAAGGTCTAAGCTCGTTGGTTTGACGCTTTATCTGATCATCAACCTGCTGCCGTTGTAACCGTGCAAGTCCGGTTAGTTCAGAGGTCGGTTGCAACAACAAACCAGAGCTGTATTCCAGATCAGTCCGTTCCCGATCAAAATGGGCACTCACTTTCTTTAAGGTGAATTTCCAGGGTTTATAATAGATCAAACCCATCGTGAAGGACACCAGTAAAATCAAGCCAAAAACCCACCAATCCTGGACAATCGCGAAGCCTAAAAAGGCCAGGCTAACTGCATAAAGAAAGACCAGGAAAATCCTGGAAATTTGCCATTTCCTTTGAAAGGATTTTAGGATATGTAAGCCTTTGCTGTTCACTGTTTTCTAATGAATGATAAAATACGTTCTCCGCCTAAAGCCACAATGAGCAGAAGCCAAAATGGAAGCGCAAGGTCTTTTTCCTTGAACTTTTGATCCAACGCTCCGGTGGTCAAACGCGGTTGCAGCAGGCGTTCATCCATCTGCCGTCTATCCAAAGCTGCGATCCTTTGCTTCAACTCGTGATCTTCAAGAAGCCAATTCAATAATGATTCGCTCAGGTGGTACTCCAGGCTGTTTTTTAGGCTAAGCTTCTGAACAAGATAGGAAAGATTAGGATGAGCAGCTTTTTCGATCCAGGAATTACTTAGCGAATCTTGTCGATAAACCAATAATTTCCCTTCCATGGCAGGAGGTTCCTGATCACTCAGCCAAATGATCGGGTCTTCCCTGTCCGGCTGCGAAAAGTCATTGGGACGCTTTATTTGCACCGCTATGGGTCGCTGGGTGTACTTTTCGATGGCGATTAAGGCGGCTTTAAGCAGTCGCGCCTCCTGTTCCTGAGCCTCATCCCTGTACATCTGCAAACGAATAGGCAAGGTGTTTTTGATGGCAACCTTCTCGGTGTTGCTTGCGCTGCGCTTTATTAAACTGTCTCCGGAGATACTATAGGGCTCCTGTAGCGGCTGAAGCGCTACTAGAGTACCACTTCCCTGGGCATTACTTTGTGGTAAATCTTCCAGGCTCGATGTATCGCTTTGCCCTCCCGCTGGTCGTGAACCTACCTCTTCGGCAGGCAGGTCTCGCAAGCTCGATTTATCGCTTTGCTCTCCCGTTGGTCGTGAACCTACCTCGTCGGCAGGCAGGTCTCGCAAGCTCGATTTATCGCTTTGCTCTCCCGTTGGTCGTGAATCTCGCAAGCTCGATTTCGCGAAAGCGAGGCCATTGGCATCAGTAGTTAGTGTCAAGGCTTCAATACTTCTGTTTGTACGCCGAGCCTGAAGGAGTTGAGATAGGCTGGACTCATCAGGCAGCACGATGAATTGAACGGGTTTCATAAGTTCTGGCCTTTTTCCACGCACTCCGGATAGACGGGACTGCGTGTACACCACAATGCTATCTGTAGGAAGTGACTCCATGTCTCGGCTCAATTGCCAATAGTTAGGCACTTCCTTTTTCCTTTCCGCTTCGTCTGAAGCATCATAGACTGGAAATTCAGGAGAGAACCATCTCCATTCGGCTTCTGGGTTCTGTTCTCTGGCCGCTTTCACCCGAGTCGATTCTGCAAGTAAGGGATCCACCAGAAAGGTGACTGGGGAAGCGTCGACCGGATTGCGTAACTGCGGACCGGATAAAAGCAGAACCACAAGGAGAAGAATCAGGCAGCGGAGAGCCAATAAGGCGTATTCATGCAATTGGATGCGGTTACTCTTGCGGGAAGTCGTCTCCTGCAGCCACTGGATACTACCTACCTTGATCACCCGCACTTTTCGCCGACTCCACAGATGGATTGCAATAGGGACTAACAGACCCAACAATCCCCATAACCAGGCTGGATGTGCAAAGGTCATGGCTGCGAAGCGTTTAAACGGGTTTTTAAAAAGGATCTCAGCTGCTCTCCTAGTGATTCTTGGAGCAGGATTCTTTGATAGCCAATGTGCTCATTGAGGAATTTTTGTTCGTACTCGTTAAGCTTTTCGCGAAAGCCTTTCAGATAGTGTTCCCGGGCCTCTTTTGCTGTCACTTTGAGCCGGGCGCCAGTTTCCAGGTCTTCAAAGATGAGCTGACCTTCATACTCAAATTCCATTTCAGCCTGTCCCACCAAATGAAAAACGATCAATTCATTGCGGGCCGTCTTGAGTTTTGTGATCTGATCCAAAAGCTCCTTTTGATCTTCGTACAGATCGGTGATAAAAAAGACCATCTCTTTTTTTCCTCCTCCGTGTAACTGGTCGAAAAATGGAGAAGATTTCGGCCATCGATTAGTGGCCGTCATGGTACTCAGCTCATAGAGAAACTTTTTAAAATGCTGCGGATTGTTCCCTTCAGGTAGAGCGAACTCTTTTTTTGAATTTAATGCGTAGAGGGCGATACCGTCGCCTTGCTTATGAGCCAGATTCCCCAGGGTGGCGGCCAACACCTTGGCCATTTGTAATTTGGACCAGGGGCCTTCTTCATGGTTCATGGACGCGCTGGCGTCTATGATGATGCGGACAGAGGCATGGGTATCAATGTCAGCCTGCTTAATGTAGTATCTGTCAGAACGGGCAAGCATTTTCCAGTCTAAGAGACGAATGTCATCGCCGGGTTGATACCCGCGGTATTGGCTGAATTCGAGTCCGGGACCTAGTCTCCTGCTTTGATTAAGTCCGCTCAGATACCCTTCCACCAGGACCCGTGAGATCAGGGCTAGCCCTTCCACGCTATCGATAATTTCCGGTTTGAGTAACTCTTTGTACTCCGTTTTCACAACGCTTTATTTAGGAATCCAGACCTATAGTGGCCAACAAATGTTTGGTGATTTCGTCTGTGGTAATGCCTTTTGCTTCTGCTTTGTAATTCACGATCACCCGATGGCGCAAAACCGGAGGGGCTACTTTTTGAAGATCATTCAAGGTCACCGCTGTACGGCCATCCTGAAGTGCGCGCGCTTTGGCGGTCAGGATCAATGCTTGCCCGGCTCGAGGTCCGGCACCCCATCCTACCCACTCTTGTATATAATCGTCAGTAGTGGAGTTGGGACGTGTCGCTCGCACCAATCGACTGACGTAATCTACCAATTGATCGCTAATGGGGACTTCACGAACTAATTCTTGCAGTCGAAGGATATCCTGACCACTGATCACCGATTCAATGGTGTTTTTTTGTGCACCCGTAGTCGCTTTTAAAATTTCGTTTTCCTCCTGAGCCGTTGGATAATCGATCTTGATGTAAAATAAAAAACGGTCTTGTTGCGCTTCCGGCAAGGGGAACGTTCCTGATTGTTCAATGGGGTTTTGCGTGGCCAGAATAAAAAACGGACGCTCCAGGGCGTAGGTGGTTCCGGAATACGTCACCTCAAACTCCTGCATGGCTTCCAGCAGAGCCGCTTGTGTTTTGGGCGGGGTTCTGTTGATCTCGTCTGCCAAAATGATGTTGGCAAAAATAGGCCCCTTGTTAAACTCGAAGAACTTCTTTCCTGTACTGTGATCTTCCTCTAATATTTCGGTACCGATAATGTCAGAAGGCATTAGGTCGGGCGTGAATTGAATGCGTTTGAAGTCTAAATCAATCGCCTGGGCCAGAGACTTGATCATCAAGGTCTTGGCCAGGCCGGGCACGCCCTCCAAAAGCGCATGTCCGCCCGCCAGAAAAGTGATCAGCAGTTGTTCCACAATTTCCTCCTGACCTACAATGACCTTAGCAATCTCCTGTTTGAGATGGCTCAGCTTTGTCGTCAAGGTTTTTACTTCTTCCTGTAACTGCATTAAGTCGTTTTCCATGCTTTTAAAATTAAGAAGTGAGGGCGTACATGACGATGTTCACTCCAAATCGTGTATTGTCGATTTTATACCAGCGCTTATTGCGAAAGTCATAATCCCATTCGCAACCGTAATCCTTATTACTATAAAGTACCGCTATCCGGTTATTGATCTCGATGGCTTTTAGGTATTCATGCACCAGATCATCTCCCCATCCATTCAGTTCTTGCGAGGTTGTGGGCGGACCGTCTTCAAACTCGAAGAAGATCGAATACAACTCATGATCATTGGGTATTTTCTTTAATGCGCCGGGGAAAAGCTCTTCCATCTGGCGCTCAAAGGATTTGGCAAAGAGCCCGTCAATATCGTGGTTACAATCATCCACAAAAACAAAACCCCCATTCTCGACATATTTTTTAAAATTCTCTTTCTCCTGTTTAGTAAATTGAACCAGTTTGTGCCCGGACAGGTAACAAAAAGGACTTTTAAAAATGTCATCACTGCCCAGAGGAACGATCTGTTCTTGAGTGTCTACAGCTAGGGTGGTGTATTCCACTAATGAATTGAGCAAATTAGAGGGCATCCGTTGATCAACATCCCAATCACCGCTTTCGTACTGCAGCCGTGTAAAGAAAAATGAATTGCTAGCTCCCATGTAAGTCCAAGGTTACTATAAAGTTTCAAATAGAAAAAGCTTTTAACGCTTCTTCAAGAGTTTTAATCATTAGACCAGCGCTCAACGCATTTGTTACGCGCCTGGTTGTTTCTTGCTATGCGCAGGGAGGCCATGAACTAGCCCAAATAAAAACTGGTTGCCACACCAGGTGCAGGCAACCAGTTTACTTAAATTATTGTCCTTATACCGCGTCCGAAAGACTCGTAAAGGTAAAGTCGCGAATCTTCATGTAGGGTATTAAATTACCATCGACACGAACTTGCTCCCCCAGTGTTTCCAGGTTGTTCAACATGATGATGGGACTCTCATTGAATCGGAAATTCTTGACCGGATGCTTGATCTTCCCATTCTCGATATAGAAGGTACCATCTCGGGTAAGTCCGGTATAGAGTAAGGTTTGCGGATCGACAGACCGAATGTACCACAAACGAGTCACCAGAATTCCTTTTTTCGTACTCTCGATGAGTTCTTGTAAAGAAGCATCCCCTCCTGCCATGATCAAATTGCTGGGATAAGGTACCGGCTGCACGTTCTTTTGGTCTGCCCAGTAGCGGCTGTAGGCCAGATTTTTGACCACCCCATTTTCAATCCAGGTCATACGGCGCAGCGGTTGTCCATCACCATTCCAGGTGGCGGTAGGCACTTCACTGTTCAGCGGATCAGACCACAGGGTCACACGTTCATCAACGATCTTCTCGCCCATTTTAGTCCCCCCATCTTTAGACATGAAGCTTCGTCCCTCATCGGCTTGACGCGCATCGATCGCGTTGCCCAAACCATTAAGCAAACCAAGCGCTGCCGAAGGTTCTAAAATGACCGTATACTTTCCAGGCTCTATCGCCTTGGGTTCTTTGGATAATGTCGCTTTTTCAATGGCGATCTTTGAGGCTTCCGCCGGATCAAATTTGGTGATGTCGTTGTAATCGCGGGTTACCCAACCTGAACCCGTACCGTCATTCGTGCGCATGGTCACTGTAAAATCAACATTGGTGGATTTGTTATACGCAAAAAGTCCTTTGGAATTCATCAATGCGCTAAAACCCGCAGAATCATTCAGGAAGCCCGCGGCTGTCACATCGGCCGCTGCGGCTGGCTCTATGCTCTTCTGAGCCACCATAGCGCGGTATTCCGGGGAAATATCTGCAGTGGCCTGCACATAACTTCCAGCCTCGTCATATTCTTGAGGCCCTAAGGGTTCCATGAACTCTGGATTCTCCGGAGATAATTTGGCCAACTCCTCCGAACGCTGTACTACTTTTTTTAGAGATTCATCATCGAACTCATCGATGGTTGCTGTACCTGATCGCTTGCCGTAACTCGACTGGACCACCAAACTTTGATTGGAGCGATGACCTGCAGTAGATACTGTATTTCTCGCGTAGCGGATATTCCCGCTAATGCTTCCTCCTAAATTGATGACACAAGCATCTGCGGTAGAAAAGCTCAATGCTTTCTCCATGATCTTTCGTGCCTCTTCTTTTGAATATATTGCCATGATTGTATAGTATTGATTGATTGAATTAGACTGATCGTCCAGTGTTGATCACATTGATATCGTTGAAACGAGTGGTAGAACTACCGTGAGACACCGCACTTACCTGAGAGGGTTGTCCTTTTCCATCGAAGAAAGAACCGAATAAGCGATAATCCCGATCGTCACAGATCTTAGCGCAGGAATTCCAGAATTCCTGGGTATTGGATTGGTAGGCTACATCATTAAGCATCCCTACAATTTCTCCATTTTTGATCTCATAGAACACCGTTCCTCCAAATTGGAAGTTGTACCGTTGCTGGTCGATGGAGTACGATCCTCTACCCGCGATATAAATACCCTTTTCAACATCCTTGATCATTTCACTGATGGAGTAAGGCTCTTTCCCGGGCTCTAAAGAGATGTTGGGCATACGCTGAAATTGAACATCATTCCAGCTCTGCGCGTAACAGCAACCGTGTGATTCATCTTGGTCAAGCATGCTTACCTGATCTCGAATGGCCTGGTAGTTCACCAAAATCCCGTCGCGGATGATATCCCATTTCTTGGTTTTGACTCCTTCGTCATCCCAGCCGACTGCGCCTAAGGAATTAGGCTGTACTTTATCAGCAAAAATGTTGACAATATCACTTCCGTATTTAAAATCTTTGGACTTCCATTTATCCATGGTGGCGAAACTGGTTCCGGCATAGTTGGCTTCGTAGCCCAGTACCCGGTCTAATTCTGTGGGGTGACCCACCGATTCGTGAATAGTGAGACCCAGGTGATTCGGCTCCAGTACCAAATCATATTTCCCGGCGTCCACTGATTTCGCGGAAAGCATTTCTTTGGCCTGCATGGCTGCAGTTTTGGCGTCCTCTACCATATCGTAGCTATCCTTATACAGGATCAATCCATTAGGCCCTTCCAGCTTATCAGCAGCCTTACCGCTCATGTACTCATAGCCCATTCCCATGGGAGCGCTCATGGCTTGTCGTGTCTTGAATTTACCTGCAGAACGATCGACCGCAGTGACCCCAAAGGTGGGCCAAATACGATGAATATCCTGATCAATGTATGATCCTTCTGTGGAAGCAAAATACTTCTGTTCGTTCACCATAAAAAGCGCAGAATTGACAAAATTAGCGCCGTTCTCCATGGCTGCTGCATTGGCATTCAGCAATAGATCTACCTTTTCAGAAACGGGTACATCTTTAAAGTTAGTCTCAATTGGCGTCTTCCAGGAAACCTCCCCGTAGGATCGCACCGGAGCCAGGGTCACCGGTTCTTTTTGGATCTTAGCGTTTGCTTTGGCGATCGCCACAGCTTGTTCCGTAGCCTTTTTAATTCCATCCTCAGTAACCTCATTGGTCGAGGCAAAGCCCCAGGTTCCGTTGGCGATGACGCGAACCCCTATTCCAAACGATTCGGTATTGACCACATTTTGCACTTTATCTTCCCGGGTGAATACGTATTGATTGAGGTACCTTCCGATCCGCGCATCTGCATAAGAGGCACCCAGAGAACGCGCTGTATTCAATGCAACATCGGCCATTTTTTTCTTAATGGCGATATCCATTCCGGGATCGAGTAATGCGGCTTCCGGGATGGAGTTACCCCAGAGCGCGGTTGGCATTAGAAGCGCTCCAGCCCCCAATCCCGATAATTGAACGAAATCTCTTCTTTTCATGAGTTTTAAGTTTAGTTGATTGATTGCTCTACAATATACAGAAAAGTAGTTCAAAAAACGATGAAGAATTAGCTGAGGATGTCCTTAAAACATCGTTAATACGTATCCGATTACGCCTGTTGAGTATTAAATTTGTAAAAAAGGGAGATATAATTATGAAATTCACAATTATGAAAAAAATACTGTTTTTAGCTATTGGAGGGTTGTTGAGCCTCAGTCTAAATGCGCAAAGTGTAGATCAGCAGGTAAAAACGATTCAATCTGGAGACACCTTGATTCTGGGTGAAGCTTCTGCGGATGGCTATACACACCTGGATTTTCCAAAAGCCAATTTCATCATCAAACAAGGAGGGATAGTAGATTATAAATCTTTGGAAGGACAACCAGTAGTCGTTCGTAAGGTGATTAATCCCGGTGTACTTTCGGCCTCAGCCATAGTGGAGCGCGCTGATGGTAAGAAATTCTTTGGTGTGCGTCCGAGCGTGAAAGTCGCTTTACGGGAAGCCATGACCAGCGGTGAAATCACCGCTCAATAAAGGAGCTGGCAGAAGGTTAAACCTTGCGCAATTCAGCAAGCGTTTTTTCCGTATGTTCGGGATCCATCATGATTAATGGTTCAGCATATAAAAGGGGCATTTTTGCCCCATATTTTTTGCGCATTTCCTGATTGATGACAGCAAACAGTAAGGATTTGGACAGTCCACTTAGGGTATAGGCTTCCTCATAGGAGAAACCGTTGGTTTTGCTGTTTTTCGTCAAACGCTCTACAGGTCCGCTGATAAAAGCTTCGGCAATCAGTTTTTCTTGCATAAGAAAATCAGCAATTTCCTTAATTTGATCTTTGGAAGGGGCAATTACTTTTAAGGTCATCATGAGCGCATCCTTTTAATCAAAGATACTAGCAACAATAAAGTTACTTTTATAATAAAAAGTTAAACTATTATATTACAATAGTATTACTATTATATTTGAATCGTCTGATACGACTCTATTATGAAACCAGCTTTGACTCCCTGGCAGCGGCTTGTCAGTTTACTTGAACTCGATAAAAGAGATGTTAAACAAATTATTTATTATGCCATATTTGCTGGTTTGCTATCCCTAACTCTTCCGCTGGGAATTCAAGCCATTATCAATTTGATTCAAGGAGCACAGGTGACCACCTCCTGGATCATCCTGGTGGTACTGGTCACCCTTGGGGTCGCCTTTCAGGGTATTTTGCAGATCATGCAGGTTCGCATTCTGGAGAATATGCAGCAAAAAATCTTTACGCGATCTTCTTTTGAATTTGCCTACCGCTTTCCCAAAATTAGATCTACAGCCCTTAGAAAGTTTTACCCGCCGGAACTCGCCAATCGATTTTTTGACACGCTTATGGTGCAAAAAGGATTGAAAACGATACTGCTCGATTTCCCGACCGCTACGTTGAATATCATTTTTGGATTGATCTTGCTCTCCTTTTATCACCCCTTCTTTATTATTTATGGGTTGTTGTTGCTCGTACTGGTATACCTGGTCTTTAAATTTACTGCGGTACGTGGATTGGAAAGCAGTTTAGAGGAGTCTAAAGAGAAATACCGAGTGGCTCACTGGCTGCAGGAGGTGGCCAGATCATTGGTCAGCTTTAAGCTATCAGGGCGGACTGATCTGGCCATGCAACGCAATAACAAGTTAACCGAGGACTATTTAGAATACCGCGAAAGCCATTTCCAAATTCTAATTCTTCAGTTTGCTCAAATGGTGGGCTTTAAAATTCTGGTTACGGCTGGTCTATTATTGATTGGAGGACTACTCGTATTGAATCAGCAGATGAATATCGGGCAGTTTGTCGCCGCGGAGATCATCATTTTGACGGTGATTAGCTCTGTGGAAAAATTGATTACCGGATTGGAGAGTTTCTACGACGTACTGACCTCCCTAGAAAAAATTGGTCAGGTGGTAGATAAAGAATTGGAAGACCAGGAAGGTTTAGACCCATTCTCCAGTGAAGTACCCCTGCAAATCGAATTGGATAAGGTAAGCTTTAAAGCTATTGACGGTGATTGGATACTTCGTAACATTTCAATGAGCATCAAGGAGTCTGACCGCATTCTAATCAGTGGTCCCTCCGGTTCCGGAAAAACCACCTTACTCAAGGTTATTTCCGGAATTGCCAAACCCACGGAAGGAGCGATGTTCATCAATAACAGTTCTTTTAGTGGCATCCGTCCCAATGCGTATCGGGCCCGACTGGGTCAAGTGCTCCCCGAGCAAACGCCCTTTGAAGGAACCATTTTGGAGAATATCACCTTCAACGATCCTGCTATTAGTTCAGATCGCGTGCAAGAGGTTATTCAATTGGTGGGATTACAAGATTTTGTTCGCAGACAGGCTCAAGGGATACACACCCTCATCTATCCTGAAGGACAACACATTCCGCATACGGTTTCTAAACGTATGTTGCTGGCACGTGCCATTGTGCATGAGCCAAAATTACTCTTACTAAAAGATGCTCTTGAGCACTTTGAAACTGAGGAAGCCAAAAAATTAATCGACTATCTGGGCAGCTCAGAACGACCATGGGCGCTTGTTGTCGCAAGCAATCAGACCAGTTGGGATCAAGTCTGCACCCAGCAGATCAAATTGAGTGAAGGGGCTATCATCCAAAAAAAGCCGTAACGTCATGTTGAATATTTCCAATAATCCGTTGAATAAGAAGGTTGATACCTCTACCTATGCCGCTTTCGCGAAAGCGGATAAACGGCAGCATTTCAAATACTTCAATCGGTTTTTATTTGCTTTTGCAGTCATTGGAGTTATCATTCTATTTCTGCCATGGACACAAACCGTTTCGGGTAAGGGGTATGTCACTACGCTAACCCCAGATCAACGTCCACAGACTATCCAGTCCCCCATCCCCGGGCGGATTGAAGCCTGGTACGTGCGCGAAGGTGCCTATGTACAGCAAGGAGATACCCTGCTGCGCATATCGGAGATCAAAAATGAATATCAGGACCCACTGTTGGTCGAGCGAACCCAACAGCAGCGCGATGCCAAAAGTAATGCTGTAGACTCGTATAAAGGGAAGGTGAATGCCCTAACCAATCAGATTGCGGCCTTAAAGCAGGAGCGTCAACTCAAATTGGAGCAAGCCGAAAATAAACTTCTGCAGGCGCAATTCAAGGTGCAGAGTGACAGTATCGATTTAGTGGCAGCACGCACCAATAAAGATATCGCTCAACGACAGTTCGTACGGGATTCAACACTACAGCAGGAAGGGTTGAAAGCCACGGTAGATGTTGAAGGCAAACGACTGAAGCTTCAGGAGACTCAAGCTAAGTTAATTTCCCAGCAAAACAAATTGCTGGGGAGCAAGAACGAGCTCATCAATGCCCGGCTCGATATCACGCGCACCGCAGCAGAATATGCTGAAAAAATAAGCAAAGCCGAAAGTGATAAATTCACCGCATCTTCCGATCAGTTTGACAGCGAAGCCCAGGTCAGTAAACTGGAGAACGCCTCAGCCAACTATGCGATCAGGAATCGTATGCTTTGGATCACTGCACCTCAAGATGGCTACATCAATAAAGCCATCATTTCCGGAATTGGTGAAACCTTTAAAGAAGGGGAAAAACTGGTGGGGATCATGCCTGCCAATTACGATCTGGCTGTTGAAACCTTTGTAGAGCCTATCGATCTACCGCTGATACATCCAGGAGAGAAGATCAGGGTTCAGTTTGATGGATGGCCCGTGATCGTATTCAGTGGTTGGCCGGATGCTTCTTTTGGAACTTATGGAGGGGTGGTTGTCGCCGTGGAAACCTTCATTAGCAGTAATGGAAAATTTAGAGTGCTCATCGCACCTGATCCACAAGGAGAAGACTGGCCGCAGGGTGTACGCGTAGGATCAGGAGCTCGCACGCTGGCCCTGCTCAATGATGTTCCCATCTGGTACGAATTGTGGCGAAAACTCAATGGATTCCCACCTGAATATTACACTCCGGAACAACAGGCAACCGCTAATACCAAGTGATGAGTAGATTCTCTCCTAAGATTTTAATTACGCTCACTGCGCTTTTGATGTCGATGGTTGTTGCCGGACAGCAAGCACCGGAAATACGTTCTGTGCTTACTTTTGAAGAATATCTGGGTTATGTAAAACGGTACCACCCTTTGATCAAGCAGGCTGAGCTGGCCCTAAGCGTAGGGGAAGCCAATCTGTTACGCGCCCGTGGTGGCTTTGATCCTAAATTTGAGGTGGACTACGATCGTAAGAAATTCAAAGGCACCGAATACTACGATCAATTCAACGCTACCTTTAAAATACCCACCTGGTATGGCGTAGAACTCAAAGCCAATTTTGAGGAAAATACCGGCGAATTCTTAAATCCCGACCTAACGGTACCCGATGGCGGCTTATACAGTGCAGGAGTCTCGCTCAGTCTGGCACAAGGGCTGTTGATCAACGAACGAATGGCCAGTCTTAAGCAGGCCAAATACTTCCTCGAGCAGAGTCAGGCAGACCGTGAATTGCTGGTCAACCAACTTATCTTTGAAGCCAGCCTGGCCTATTTCAGTTGGTTAGAGGCCGTCAATGAGCGGTTGATCTACAGTAATTTTCAGGAAAATGCCAGCGTGCGATTGGCGGCCGTTAAGCGAAGCATCGAAGAGGGCGACAAAGCGGCTATCGACAGTACAGAAGCGGGAATTACCGTGCAAAATCGCCGACTGGAATTGGAAATGGCCACCTTGAAAGCGCAAAAAGCCCGCCTGGCCATGAGTACCTATTTGTGGTTGGATGATGTCCCCCTGGAGGTCCAGGAAGGGGTGTTTCCCACCAGGCCTGAACGTGAGGTTTTAGTATCCTCTCTAGGAGCGGTCAATGTGCTCAATATTGAAGAGTTGTTAGCGGCCTCTCCAAAATTAAGAAGCCTGGAGGCTAAATTAGAAGGATTACGAGTAGACCGGCGCTTTAAACGGAATAAATTACTCCCGGTCATTGATGTGCAGTATAATTTCCTCAGTACGGAGTACGACCAGCTATCTACCTTCAATACCGCTAATTACAAAGCCTTCGTCAATGCCAGTATCCCAATTTTTCTCCGTAAAGAACGCGGAGAGTTGAAACTGGCTGATTATAAGGTGCAGGATACTGAATTTGAGCAACTATCGACCGCCCTTACGCTTGAAAACAAGATCGAAGCGGTGAAGGCGGAGATCCAATCGCTACAAACGCAAAATGAATACATCGAGAATATCGTAAGGGACTATCAGACGATGGTAGACGCTGAAGAACGGAGATTTTTTCTGGGCGAGAGTTCGCTGTTTTTAATCAATTCCCGGGAACAGAGTTTAATCGATGCGCAATTAAAAGCCAATAAACTGCTCGTTGAACTCCTTACCAGTAGGGCGAAATGGTACAATACTTTAGGTTTTTCATTGGTTTCCGTAGAAGAGCAAGACTAGCTATTGGCTCACCTCTATTTAGAAACTTCAACCAGGGCATCGATGCAGTTCATGCCATCAATGGCTGCTGAAATGATGCCTCCTGCATAACCCGCTCCCTCTCCACAAGGATACAAGCCCTTGATTTCTATATGCTGCAGTGTTGACGGATCGCGGGGTATGGCAACCGGCGAGGAGGTGCGACTCTCCGGCGCGTGAAGCACCGCTTCATTGGTATAGTAGCCTTTCATTTTTTTTCCAAATAAAACAAAAGCCTTACGCAGTCGATCTGCGATCATTGGGGGTAAGATCGTATTGAGATCTACAGAAGTAATTCCCGGTTGGTAAGAGGTTTTCGGAAAATCTTCCGATCGCTTTTTATTGATAAAATCGATCATGCGCTGAGCCGGTACATGCTGTGTTTTTCCAGCTGCTTCCCAACACGCCCGTTCTATGGCTTGCTGAAACCGAAGACATACAAAAGGATCGTTGGGGTCGTATTCCGGGAGATCCTCTGGATCGATGGCCACCACAATCCCGGAATTGGCGTAAGGATTATTCCGTTTGCTCGGGCTCCAGCCGTTGGTCACCACTTCTTCCTGAGCCGTGGCACAGGGCGCGATGATCCCTCCCGGGCACATACAAAAGGAATAGACTCCCTTTCCGTCCACTTGTTCCACCAAACTGTAGGCAGCCGGAGGCAAGTAGGGATTATCTTGCTGACCGTGGTATTGCATTTTATTGACTAAGGCTTGCTGATGCTCAACGCGCACGCCAAGTGCGAAGGGTTTGGCCTCGACGCGCACTCCGCGCTCGTGCAACAACTCAAAGATATCACGGGCCGAATGTCCGGTGGCCAGAATAAGATGGCTACAATCAATCCAGGATTCCTGATTGATCTGAATGGCGGTGATGGATTGATTTTCAATACGGAGATCGGTCAACTTGGATTCAAAATGCACCTCCCCGCCTGCCCCGATGATGGCTTCGCGTATGGTCACAATGATCTTAGGCAGTTTATTGGTTCCGATATGCGGATGCGCATCGACCAAGATATCCGGGTCAGCTCCGAAGTGGACCAACCACTCCAGCGATTTCAGGACATTGCCTCTTTTTTTAGAGCGGGTGTACAGTTTACCATCCGAATAAGTACCCGCTCCCCCCTCGCCAAAGCAGTAATTCGATTCCGGATTTACATTCTCCTCTTTGTTCAGAATAGCCAGGTCGCGACGGCGGGAACGTACATCTTTTCCCCGTTCATAGATCACCGGTTTGAGTCCGTTCTCAATAGCTTGTAAAGCAGCAAAGAGCCCGGCGGGCCCCGCCCCTATGATATGCACTTCGGGGGCCTCGCTCACAATGTGTGCGTTCCAGGTCGCTAAGTTTTTAAGTTCCTCCCCCGGCTCAAATAGTTCGATTTGCAGGTTGAGTTTAACCGTTTTTTGACGAGCATCGATGGAGCGTTTTCGGATGCGCCAAGTATAATCAGATTTTTGTATACTATTTGCTTTCCCTCGGTCGCCAGAGGCTTGCCGACGGTAGACCGCGAAAGCGAGATCAGCAATGAGATCATGATCCTGCTGTTGTTCAGGGAGAATAGCGATTTGTACGAGGGTACTCATAAGGACAAAGATAGCACACGCCAGCCGTGCGGATCAGAAGGAATAACGGTATTGCAAACCAGCACCAAAGTTACTGCCTGTGGTATTGAGATAGTCGGCGCCCAAAAGCAAAGAGAGAGTACCGTAGCTAGGTGTCGCGTAGGAGGTTTCAAGGTAGGTGTACACAGCTTTTCGCCGTCGCGGAAAAGGTTCGCGATAGGTCCCCAAACCTTCTACATAACTTCCTTTGGCCAGGTAATTGAGTTTCCATAGCTGTCCGCGAACCCCCACATGATGGGCGATAATCCGGTTATTATCAAAGCCGAGACCGTCAGGATCTTGAGTGATGAATGGAAGTCCGATGTTCCGCCCAAAATAGGTCCAACCGGAGCGATAGGTACCGTTGTTAAAATAGTTATCGCCGCCACTTTGTTGACCACCTTCGGTTTGACGAGGGCGACCACTTTGAGAAATGGTTTGTATGTATTCGTAGAGCACTGCACTTGCCCATGAGTTGTCCGGATTCGTCCATTGTACTCCCCACACTCCATCGGGAAAATTATTAGCTTCGGTTCCCGAACGATCTTCAAATAGACTTTGGTGATATAAAGTCCATTGACTATCGTTTTTGCGCCATTGGTAAGTTAGACCAAACGAACCCAAACTATTTCCCAAGGCGTTAATCTGATCAGAATCCCGAGCTGTTTCGCCCCCGCTTCCCCCAAATACTACTCTAATGTAATCGGAAAAACTTGTGGGTTGCTTTCCAAAAACAGGAGAAGTTCCTCCCCATTGCACGGCATGTTGAATGGTGGCTTTAAGGGTACTGTTTTGATTCCAATTAAAAATAAGATCTAGGTGCTTGTAATGGATCAT
This sequence comes from Flavobacteriaceae bacterium YJPT1-3, assembly GCA_029866965.1. GTDB lineage: Bacteria > Bacteroidota > Bacteroidia > Flavobacteriales > Flavobacteriaceae > Croceiramulus > Croceiramulus getboli. Next base: position 2,883,498 of record CP123444.1, read on the forward strand.
AGCATCCTCAACAAAGCGATCATCCAGGGTTTGGTAGTGTGCTAGAGATCCGCCTATTGCAAAAAAATCCGCAATTGAAAATGGCCGAACTGTTTTCACTTCAACACCGGGAAGTGTTCTGGCATTATTCGAAAACAGAATATTTCCGTTGACCGATGACAATCCGTTAAGCTCTACCGAGCGATGTTGGGTGCCTATCATGAATTGCAGATTGCGGTAGGTGTACTCCATGAACGCCTCGTCAACAAAAAAATTCGTTTGTAATTCATTGGCATAGGTAATCCCCCCTCCTATTCTTAGTGCAGAATGTTCATTGTTAAGAATGGAATAGTTGGATGAAACGGTGGTAGAAAAATGGGTCAGGGGGCCCAAACGTCCATTTTGATTAGTGTACATCCAAAAGGGCAATTCCTCTGAAGAAGACTCGACGAGTCTCGCTTGAGCTCGGAAATCGAATGGATTTTCTATATTTTGTGAATGGGAAGCAAGGGCAAAGAGGACCAAGCTAAAAAGGATAATTCTTCCGGGGATGGTTTTTGCTGATCTAAAAATGTACATAAGGTCGATCAGGCTGTAAATCCAAGGTCGTCATCTTTTACTACCTTGAGATCGTTCTCAATATCCAAACATTCAAACTCTGAATTGTTACTTTTAAATTCAGGGACGAGTTTCTTTAAACGCTCCACGGTCTTCTTGTTCTTCAATTGCAAGGCTGCTTTAATCAGACTATTCACCGACCCGCTTACGAAATCAAAATCTTGATTAACATCCCGGCTGATCATGATTTTCTCATGATGCGTTGGAAGTGATTTGCTCTCATCGCTCAATAATTCTTCATATAACTTTTCACCGGGTCGCAATCCAGTAATCTTGATCTTGATGTCCTTGTGGGGTTCATGCCCGGCTAATTTGATCATTTTTTCAGCGAGCGACATGATTTTAACCGGTTCGCCCATGTCAAAGATGAAAATTTCTCCTCCTACCCCCATAGCACCCGCTTCCAAAACCAATTGACAGGCTTCGGGAATCGTCATAAAATACCGGATGATATCAGGATGCGTAATCGTTACCGGACCGCCCTTCTCAATTTGCTTCTTAAATAAAGGAACCACAGAACCATTAGAGCCGAGCACGTTTCCGAAACGAGTAGTAATAAATTTCGTAGAACTTCCTTTTTCCTTTCTTGATTTCTCATAAAAAAAGCGAGACTGGACATACATTTCTGCAGCTCGCTTTGAAGCTCCCATAACGTTGGTCGGGTTAACAGCCTTATCGGTACTAACCATTACAAAATGAGAGACATTGTAAATTACTGCCAAATCAGCCAGGTTCTTAGTACCGTAGACATTTGTAACAATAGCTTCAGAGGGGTTGTCCTCCATGAGAGGAACATGCTTGTAGGCCGCAGCATGATAGATTACGTCAATCGTATTCGCTTTAAACAATAATCCTAAACGGTTTCTGTTGGCCACGTCGCAGATTACGCATTCTATATTCAAATCGGGAAAGTGTGCATTCAATTCCAATTGCATATTGTGCAAGGGAGTCTCCGCCTGATCCAATACGATAAGTTTTTTTGGATTGTAGCCAGCTACCTGACGAACAATTTCACTACCAATAGAACCTGCTCCTCCGGTCACTAAGACGGTCTTTCCACTTAGCTGTCTTTCCTTATTCTTTCTGTTTAAAACAATAGGCTCGCGGTCCAATAAATCTTCGATCTGCAGACTTCGTAGTTGATTGGTCACGGTGGTATGTTCACCCCAATTGATGACCAGAGGCGAATTATAGACTTTGATATCATTCTCCAAACACTGCTCTACCAGCGAAAAACGCTCTTCTGCGGTTAAGGTATTCCCGGAAAGGATGATGGCTTCAGCATATAATTTTTTTATCGCCTCAATCATCTCTTTATTCACCCCCACTACGGGTTTGTCTAAGATGCGCAACCGCTTGTTGTGCGATTTGGAGGCGAAACCTTGCACGGTGAACCGCTGAGGATGTTCAATATCCAGGGCAGCTGCGATGGAAATGGCACTTTCATCGATACCAATAATCACTGCTTTGATCAAATGCTCATTGGTTTGGACGATTTTGAAATACTCATAAAGATGTTTGACAACCAGTCTAAAAACAAAGAGGAGAGAAAAGGAAACGAAAAACACCAGGACCAACCCAGAATTCAAGAAAATTTTCTGCCCCGTAATTTGAAGCACCATAAAATTGGCAATGGCTAGTACAAACAGCGAAAAAGAACAGGCCAAAAATAACTTTATGGCATCGACATTGGAAGAATGACGTATAAGACCGGCGTAGGTTCTAAAAATGAGTAAAAAAACAAAGTGGATAGAAATAATAATCCACAGTTGTTCCCAGGGACTTAAAGGTCCAACAGGGGTGATCTTTAAATCACGTAAAATAAAATAGGAGAGGATTAGTGAGCATAGAACAAGGAAGGTGTCAATAAGGAGTACGAACCATCGAGGTAAATAACGGATGTTTCTAATATCCAACTTATTCTCTTCTGAAAATAGACGGTTTACAGCATGAAAGAACCTTCGTATCATCTTACAAGATTAATAGAATAATTCAAAGATAATCTTTTCAATTCTACTTCTGTCGTCATCAGTTAGGTTTGATCCTGAGGGTAGACATAGGCCTTTTTGAAATAAATCTTGAGCTACAGTGTCTCCATAATAAGGAGCATCCTCATAAAGCGGTTGCAAATGCATAGGTTTCCATAAGGGTCTCGCTTCGATATTGGCTTTCGCGAAAGCAGTAAGCAAATCCAAATTAGTAATACCCTTGGTTTTAAGAGGATCTATTAAGACGGCTGATAACCAGTGATTACTAACAATTTGACTGTTGGGCTCTGTAAATACGTCGACACCAGGAATTTCCTTGAAGCATTCCTTGTAAAAGTCATGCATCTTTTGACGGAGTTTCACATGCTTATCAAGAACCTCCATTTGTCCACGACCAATTCCAGCAGCAATATTGCTTAGACGGTAGTTGTATCCAACTTCTTTGTGTTCATAATGCAATGCGGGTTCTCGCGCCTGCGTGGCTAAATAAACAGTACGTTCTTTATCCGAAATCTGGTAACAAACAAGTGCTCCACCACCACTGGTCGTGATGATTTTGTTCCCATTGAAGGATAATACACCGAAGGTACCGAAGGTCCCACATTTCTTGCCCTTGTAGGACGAGCCCAATGCTTCTGCACTATCTTCAATTACCGGAATATCAAACCGTTTGGCTACATTGTTTATTTCATCAACCTTATAGGGCATACCATAGAGATGAACTGCAATGATGGCCTTGGGCTTTTTGCCTTTATTGATTCGATCTTCGATTGCCGTCTCTAAGTTGATAGGGCAAATATTCCAGGTGTCGACCTCACTATCCACCAAAATAGGTTTAGCTCCCAAATATTTAATTGGATTGGTACTACCACAGAACGTAAAGGATTGACAAATCACTTCATCATCCATTTCAACGCCGCACTGAACCAAAGCCAGATGAATAGCAGCCGTGCCTGAGCTTAGAGCGGCAACTTGAACTCCTTGTTTCAGATAGTCCTCCAAATCTTTTTCAAATCCATTTACATTAGGACCCAGGGGTGCAACCCAATTGGTGTCAAAAGCTTCTTCGACGAATTTTCTTTCTGACCCGCCCATATGTGGCGATGATAGCCATATTTTATCTTCATTCATTATTCTCTTTTTATTATTCTTCCTGGATTACCAACCACGATCGAGTAATCTGGTATATTTTTTAGTATTACGGCTCCCGCACCAATGGTTACCCATTTACCTATTCTAATGTTAGGTAAAATGACTGCACCAGCACCCACGTGGGTTCCTTCTCCTATGGTTACTCCGCCTGTAAGGATTGCTCCAGGTGAAATGTGGGCATAATCACCAATAATACAGTCATGCTCTATGATCGACGATGAATTTATTATGCAATGCTTTCCTATTTGTGAGGCTGCATTTATGGCAGCCAGAGGCATAACAACCGTACCTTTCTCCATTGTAGCACTGACGCTAACAGTTGCTGTGGAATGGACTAATGGTGCACTAAACGAAGCATCAATTTTTTTAGAAATTTCTTGCCTCACACTGTTGGCACCAATAGCAATGATAACCGTATCTGACGCATTAATTTTAGCACTCGATAACACTACATGCCCGTCAAACGTAGTCCGCTCTTTCTTATCATCTACAACTTGAAATATTTCAAGACAATTGTCAATAATAATATCTTTCACAACTTTGGCATGTCCGCTAGCTCCATATATCGTAATCATAGCCTTCCTTTAAACTTAGTCGTAGTTGCTTTGCCATCTTCGTTAATTCCATCACGCATGATCACTTTTACAAAAGTTTTAATAATAATCTTTAAGTCCAGATAAAAACTCTGGTGGTCAACATACCACACATCATATTTAAATTTTTCTTCCCAACTTATTGCATTTCTTCCATTCACTTGAGCCCATCCCGTTATTCCAGGCCGTACTTCGTGTCTTCTCGCCTGCTCTCTTGTATAAAGGTTAAGATATTCTGGTAGTAAAGGCCTGGGTCCTACGATGCTCATATCTCCCTTAAACACGTTCAGCAGTTGAGGAAGCTCGTCTAAAGACAATTTCCTAATTAGCTTTCCAACTGGGGTAAGACGTTTTTCATCAGGTAATAAATTACCGGCAATATCTGCCTGATCAGTCATAGTTTTAAATTTAATTATACTGAATATCTCACCATTCATCCCTGGTCGCTTTTGTAGAAAAAATGGAGATTTATGACCTGATAAAATGAGCAATATTGCAGTAGCAATTATTAAGGGCAAAAAAAGAGTGAACAAGGCCAAAGAAAAGAATAAATCACTCAATCGCTTAAAGATCAGATAAGGCCTCGTCATGATTTTTCTATGGATAGAAGTGTACTCGAAATTACATCGGCAAATTTATTACAAAGAATTGATTTATCGTATGTTGTTTCTGCAAGCTTACGGCTATTCCTACCCAATTTGTCTAAGAGAGCGTCATCGTTTTTGATTGAAATAATGAGATCTTTTAATTCTTCTGGATGGTTTGGATTCACATAAAAACCACATTCATTTTCCAAGATCATATTTCGAGTCCAGCCTGCGGAATTAACAATTATTGGTTTTCCTGCCGAAAGCGAATCGAAAAGTTTATTTGGCGAGTTTGTATAGAGTATGGGAAGGTCCATAAAACTCACCAATGAAATATCACAAAAATTGACTATTTCAGATAACGTATTCATGGGATATTTACCTAAGAAGTGGATATTGTTTAATTTATATTTTTGGCATAGATCTTTTAAATAGGGCTCGCGCGATCCACCCCCAACAAATATGAATTCAATATCAGGATAATCTTTTAACAAGATTGCAGAATCAATTATAGATTCAACGCCGTTTGCTAAGCCAAGGGCTCCAAAATGTATTAGCTTAAAAGAATTGGCCTTAAGCCCTAATGCTGTCAATAACTCATGATTATGCTCTCTTGGAAAAAATTCGTCGATTTTTGCCATGTTGGGTATCATTGATACCTTTTCTGATGATTCATACTTCAAGACTCCATCAGCCATTCCAGGAGAGAGTGCTATTATATGCTCTGCACTTTTGTAAATATTTTTTTCTAGTTGTTTAGCAATCGCTATTAAAATTGGATTCTTCAAACCTCCCATTTGTATTGGCACTTCTGGCCACAAGTCCCTGACTTCAAATATAAACTTGGTCCTATGAAACGACTTTTTCACCAAGGCTGGTATGCCTATAGTAAGAGGGGTTGAGGTAGCAAAAACAAGGTCTACGTTTTTCTGCTTGAGTACCTCTAAAGATGACTTCCACATAAATTTAACAAACGACATAAGTCGTTTTACAAATCCCATCGAATTATCATATTTATTAGGCAGATAGATAACCTTAACCTTTCCAATTGTCTTGGTATATCTCTTTTTTTTCCGGCAGTATCAGATGTAATTACAATAATTTCACATCCCTTGTCCGCAAGTGCCTTGGAGAACCAGTAGGATCGGGTTCCTCCTGGTTGATCAGGGGTGATAAAGTATTGATGAAGATAAATGATTTTTTTACTCATAGATAGGCTTTTCTGTTGCGTTCTTTCTCATCTGAAGTACCAACGGCATAGACAAAAAGAAAACGAGAAAAATGAATTATGGTACAAAAATATTCAAAATATCAAGAGGACTATTTTGAAATGTAAGACAATAAAAACAAGAAAAGAAATACATATCCAAATGTTAATCAATAAGTATTCAATGATAGTACCTTGTATAAGCTGCGCAAAACCCTGGTGTCAATTGAAGACTCTAGCCATAAATCTCGATCTTTAAAGACGATTGGGCATCTTTTAATTAAAGACAATATATAAAAGGTAATACCTAAAAATTACGGTGGAGAGGTTACCAAGATCACGTAAAACTTACCTTTCGTTTTAAACGTACCGGTCCAAAGCGCTAAAAAACAAATGAAAAATACTGCCAAAGCCGACCTAAAAAATTGGTTTTGTAACTTTCAGAAACATGAGATCTTATAACATCCACATTGTGGTAATACTTATTGTCTCTATAAAAGAACTTGCTTGGTGTACTATAGCTTATTGCCAGTAGTTTAATTGACCATCCCCGAAAGGACTGTAATCTCCAATCCCTTCTCGCTCCAAATACGAGCTAATTCATTAAAACGAGTGTCTCCTCCTTCGTTTTTTCCTAATAAATACTGCTGAATTAATAAAATCTTCAAACTTTATTGTTTCAATAATCCTTGAAATAATAAATCAATTATTTTAGCCCATCTGACCTCCCCCCGATAGATAGGACATTTTAAAACTAGAGATTTCCGGGTAAATAAGTGTTAATTTTAAACAGGATATTTACCCATGAAACGATCAAAATTCACAGAATCACAGATTGTCTTCGCCATCAAGCAGGCCGAGACCGGAACGCGGGTCTCGGAGGTATGCCGCAAGATGGGCATATCCGAGGCCACTTTTTACAACTGGAAGAAGAAATATGGCGGTCTCGGGTCTCTGAGCTCCGCAGGCTCAAGAACCTGGAGGAGGAGAATTCGCAACTGAAAAAGCTTGTGGCGGATCTGAGCCTGGACAAACAGATATTGCAGGACGTGCTGAAAAAAAAGTTCTGAGGCCGTCTCGAAAGCGTGAGATGGTCGGTAACATCAGTATGGAGTACAACATTTCCATCCAGCGTTGCTGCAAGCTGGTTTTGCTGCACAAGAGCATCTACTATTACAAGGGCAAGGGCCGTGGCGATGAACTGTTGCGTATGCGAATGAAAGAGATTGCGGCGGTAAGGGTGCGCTATGGTTTCTGGCACATCCAAATATTGCTCAGAAGGGAAGGTTTCATGCACAACCACAAGCGGATGTACAGGGTATATTGCGAGGAGAGCCTGAACCTTAGGTCTAAACGGCCCCAAGAGGAACCGTTCGGCCGCACATAGGCAGCCTATTGAGGGTAATGCCTCTAGTTTGAACGAGTGTTGGAGCATGGATTTTGTATGCAATCAACTCTATAACGGAAGCCGTTTCAGGGCCTTAACTGTAGTCGATAATTATAGTCGCAGGTGTCTTGCCATTCATGCAGGTAAATCACTCAAGGGAAGCTACGTGGTCGGGGTAATGGAATGTATTACGGAACGGACAGATTCCTTACCCGCACGGATCAAAGTGGATAATGGGAGCGAGTTCATCAGCAAGGTTTTGGACAAATGGGCCTACGAGAACAAGGTGGAGCTGGACTTATCGAGACCCGGAAAACCAACGGACAATCCATTTATCGAGAGCTTTAATGGCTCATTTAGGGACGAGTGCCTGAACGCAAATTGGTTCTTTTCCTTGGAGGATGCCCAAGAAAAATTCGATATTTGGAGAAAGGACTATAACGGATTCCGACCGCACAGCTCGTTGGGAGACATGTCTCCCAACGAATACATCGAAATGAATGAAAATAGTCCGGATTCTCTAGTTCTGACCAGTACCTAATCTTGGGAGGAGGTCAATAGCCCGGATTCTCTAGTTATGACCGGTACCAAATCTTGGGAGAAGGTCATAAACTATCTCTATATCTCAAATTGACAAAGGTTATTTTCAAGTCTAATAGTGATGATTAAAACTTTTTTACGTCTCTTTGGCGGATTTAGTATTACTAAAAATTAGAAAGAAGAATACAATATCTAATAAGGATACTCCCCAAAAAATACCAAACTGAAAAGTAGAATAAAGTAGTATTGGCAGTAAAAATATCATCTTTTTTCTTGTAATGATTTTGAATAAATAGAACACAAAAATGAGAGTAAGTATAAAGCCCAAACTAGCTAAGGTTTCCAAATAAGAATTATGAGCGTGGTAAGTTCTTCCTCCCAGCTCTATCCAAACCTTTTGTGCAAAATTTCCAAAGAAAAAATTATTACTAATAAAGTCAATAAAGCTTACGAAGACGTAGTCCCTTCCAGAATAATCAATATCTCCACTTCCTCGAAAAAATTGAAACAAAATTATTTCTATATTCAGATAGGTTAGAAACAAAAAAGATAAAAGGCAAATTATAAGAATTGCTTTGTACTTTATGCCTAGTTTCTTAAATGACTTCCTAAAGAGAAGAGCAAGAAAAAATAATGAAGTGACTATCGCAGTTCGGTTAAACGTTATTAACAATCCAATCAAAAGGAGTCCTAGATAAATTTTTCTGTACTTGACAATATTCAAATAAAAAAGGAGAATCAAACCAATAAGCACTTTTTGAGAAAAGACACTAGTCACAGCACTTATGCCGTACACCTTATTATAATACAATATGTCTGTCGAGCCGAATTCAGTCTGACTTTCGCTGAGCGGTTTTATTAGATAAGGTACCCCAAAAATATACTCCAGAACCCCTATAATTATTTCAAAAAGTATAAAATAAAAAACAAACTTCAAAACGTCTTCATGCAAGGATCTAGCAAAAAAAATAGTAGTTACTATAAATAATGTATAGGGTACTAAATCATTTTTAGATTTACCTGTGGTACTTTCTCGAAGTCCATCCCCAGCAAAAAAAATAATAAAGGAAAGTAGCAAAAAACTGAATAAAACATAATCCGACTTAGATAGTTTTTTATGGACTATCTTTTGCACCAATACTATAAGTCCAATTAACGAAATTAGCCCATAAAGAATTGCCTGCGGAACATTCACTAATGTAGGCGTAAAGCATAAAACAGCTAAAACAAAAATTTGAATCTTTCCTTGCAACTATAGAAATTTAGCCTCAGATTTCGCCCTGAAATTACAATTCGTACTCTTCGTAAAAAAGTTGCAAGATCAATATTAAAAATCAAAAGCGGAAGAAAATTTTAAAAAGTCTTGCAAGATTGACTAAATAGCGCCTGAAATAAATTATCCTGATTTAAGAATTACCTCATTTCGTGCAGGGCTTGAATTAAACAGAATGGTTTTGCTAAGTATTCTCTGAAAATACTTTTTCCTAAAGATTTACGGGAATGATATTTATTGTAATAATACCTATCATGTTCAGTTTTTAGGTTTAATTATTAAATGTCACTGAAGAAGTATGCGTCTAAATTATCTTCTCGATAGGTTCTGTTAAATCTTGGGATATATTCATTATGCCTCGGTCTTTCTAGCTAAATGTTCTTGATTTTAAAATCTTTCACCTCAAAATAATTAAGAAATAACCTGTATAGGAATTCCGGCCGTTATCGGACCTTTTGACCAACCATTTAGTATTGATAGCCTAGCTTTGATTTTACATCAACCCAACCCCAGACAAACAGCACTTTCCTTTCATGTGAACAGCTTCTTTGTTAAAGTAGTCCATTAGATTGAATACACTAGAGTGAGCATCCCCCCAAAAACAGGACAGTTTAGCTGCTAATTTAAGTTCAGATTAATAGTTCAAGCAGCTGTTTTTTGTTTTTTGTTTAAATACCTTTTAAAAGGTATTTGATTGTTTATTCCTTGATGCCTTCTTTGATTATTGTAATACTTAAAATAGGTGTTGAGTTGTCTGTACAGATCCATTCCCGAGTCCGGTGGGTTCAGATATACCTGCTCATACTTTACGCTTCTCCAGAGCCGTTCAATGAAAACATTGTCAATAGCGCGTCCCCTTCCGTCCATGCTGAGTCTTATACCGTTGCCAAGTACTGTCCTGGTAAATACCTCTGAGGTGTACTGGCTGCCCTGATCCGTATTAATGATCTGCGGCCTACCGTGGGCCTGGATCGCCTCTTCGAGCACCTCTGCGCACCAGCTAGCATCCATCGTGTTGGATACCGACCAATTGAGTACGTATCTACTGTGCAGGTCTATAATGGCCGTTAGGTACATGAATCCCTTTCGCATTGGTATATAAGTAATGTCAGTTGCCCACACCTGGTCGGCACCCTCCACCTTTAGATTGCGAAGGAGATATGGATATACCTTATGTGCCTTATGGCGTCTAGAGGTATGCTTTCCCGGCATTATGGCCTGAAGACCCATGACCTTATAGTAAAGACGCTCAATACGTTTGTGGTTGACCTTATATCCCTTGTCCATCGTTAGCCAGGTGTGCATCCCTGGTGCGCCCTTGAATGGATGATCCGTGTAGTGCTCATCCATAAGACGCATGAGTTTGAGGTTGAGATCGCTTTCCTCTCTAGGGCTATAATAAACCCCAGAGCGGTGTATCTGAAGCAGTCGGCACTGTCTGACTACACTTAGTTTTGAATGACCCTTGCTTATCATTGCTCTTCGCTCTTTGATAGGCTTTAGCGCAAGGCGTTCTTTAAAAAATCAAGCTCGACCTTTTGCTGGCCTATCACTTTCAAGAGGCGCTCCTCCTTGAGTTCAGCCTCACTCTTTTTCGACTTGCCTGACTTATTAAAAACCGTCTCGGCGTCAGTGAGAAACTCCCGTTTCCACAGATTAACCTGCTGTACGCTAATCTCAAAACGCTGTGCAATCTCTTTGGTGGTAGAACGCTCTTTAAGAGCTTCCAAGACAACTTTTGTCTTGAACTTTGAAGTAAACTTTCTTCGTGTCATATCAGTAAATTTAATGTTCCTTTCTGAACTTAAACTACTGTCCTGTTTTTGGGGGGATGCTCATTCCTTCTAGTGATTAAACTGTCCGGCATTAATTCGATACTCCGTATCTTCTAAGTGCATCCGAAAACTTACAAATTTTGAGGGCTTCAATGTGAATTTAATTGATCAACTCAAAAGGTCTCTGTCATATTTATTGACTATTGCTTTTCCGTTGGAGACTAGAACGAATAGAACTGCAAAAGAAAAAAATGTCGATAATCCCGCTCCCATAATACCCAGGCTCGGAATTAAAACTATGTTTAATATCACAGAAACTATAGCTGCTGTAAGAGAATATTTGCTTAATTTATCGGTAAGCTTTTTAAACAGAAAAAAGTTTGCATTGAATTTGTAAAGCGAATATAGAACATACGATAAAATGATAATAGCCACTAATTCGTTAGAAACTGAATATGATGTGTCATTTATAAATAACTCTGAAATAACAAGCCATGAAACTAAAACTACAACTCCAAGTAGTGGTAAGGAAATAAAAATCACTCTCTTTACCTTCATAATGGCAGCAACTTTTTTTTCTTTCATCCACTTAAAATAGGTAGGAGTCCAAGCCAAATTAAAGCTGGTGTAAAAAAAGTTTATAGACATCCCTATCTGATAAGCAACCGCATAATTACCGAGATCTTCGTCCGATAAATAATACTTTATAAAGAAACGGTCTCCTATATTGAGCGCATACCCTGCAACCATGTGCACGATTAATGGACTACTGTATATCAGAGCCTTTTGTAGAAGTCGTTTGGAAAAATTAAGACTATACCCTAAATCTTTAAACTTTTTAAAGGCGACAAAGGCAAGAATCATACTAGCCAAGATAGTTGGAAATACCCTAAACTTCCAGTCTATTGTTTCTAGCAAAATATAGGCTGCAAAAAGTAGTAATAGCTCAACCACTACTTGACCAACTCTCATCACGAGATAGACCTTGGGCTTATTTGTTATTCGGTAAATAATCAATAGGCTTTCAATGTACTGGTGGAATAGAAAATAGAGAATACAGGCAATTAATAAATTACTAAATATCGGAGATAAATAAGGCGAAATAAAAAAAGTAATAAGCAAGCCTACACTAGTTGTGCAAAGAAGAAATATATGTATGGATGATACAAAATTCTTGAAGGTTGCCTTATCTAAATCAAAATAAAACCTTCCAATAGATTGAACAGTGCTTAATCCCAATACAGGAACGAGTACCATGCTAATGCTTCGAAACAAATCGACATAGCCGTAATCTTCAGGTTTTAAGGTAACCACTAAAAAGGGCAAGAGTAACAGCGGAAGACCAGTATATAAAGCGTTGGTCAGTCCATATATTAGGGTATCTTGAAATAATTTGTTGCTTGTTATCGCTTTATACATTTAAAACTTTGTCAAGGGCCGTCTTAAAATTGTCCATGACCTCCAAGGCATACACAGCATTAATATCATCTGCCGAAGGTATGGTATATGACTCGGTCAACAGCAGGTTTCCAAACTCTTGAGGTGATTTTATATAGTTAAAAGAGTTGATAAAAGAATAATTTATTTTAAAAATTGATTTTGCACCTTTTTCAATAATAAAGGTAGGAATCCCCAAAAATAAGGATTCCAAAGCACTGGATGAACTCATTGTTAATAAAAGGTCTGACACTTGATAGGCCTCGAATATATTAGTACGATTAGGATCTAAAACCTTTACCCCATTGGTATTCTTAAGGTGATTAATTCCATATCTAGGAAGAATCAAAAAAGTATAGTCAATCTCAATATTGTCAAGTTCTGTGCAAAACTTATATAGCTGATCAATATCATTTACCGTGGCAATTACTAGGGCAGTTTTTTTCTTAATCTCAATTTTTTCATTCAGATAATCCCCCGTCTGGAATTTATAATTCTTAAACTTCCAAAGTCCGTAAGATCCAACAACATGAATATTCCTAGAGTTAAGGTAGCCCAAATTTTCGAGACATTTCTTATCATTATGCCCGTAGCAGAAGATATGGTCAGGCTTATATGCTATCGCTTTTGCTTTTAATATTGTATTATATGATGGGTGAGTAGGGTAAATAATTCCATGTTGCAATTCTATTATAGGTATTTTTTTTCTCTAAAGGCAAGAGTGTATCCGTTATATCCATTAGGATATACCAGAAAAACAATATGGGGCTTATAAATGTACCTTAAAAAAAAGCGCATACACTCATACTGCCCTATAAGTCTTTTTACTAAACGGTTAAGATGTAAGTCAATTTTATACTCTTCTGCCAGAGCGTCTAACTCAATATCTAAATTATTTTTTTTCTTATCATATTTAAAAAAGGAGAAAGCGTAGGAGAGCAATAAAAACAGAGCGTCAGAAACAATTAAATCTTCGGAAGGTCGTCTGTGATTTATAAGAATAGGGTTCTCAATATATAAGGCATCCAAATTTGCTTCTGTTATCATTGAGGCTACTCTATCATAAAAATAACCACTTATTTTTTTCTTCTTTCTGCATTAGAAAAAACCCATATTGTTCTTTTTTTAAAGACATTAAAAAAAGTGGAAAGCAAAGACCAAATCAATCGCAAAATTATCTGCTTATTAAGTTGTATTTCTTTATGTCCATGATTTTTCTTAGTTCTTATCTGTGCTATAATATGATTGCGAACTATATAACTTATATCTAGATCCCCATACCTTAGGATTAGAGTATCTAATTTTCTATCAATTCTATAATATTCCTCTTGAGTCATTTAAATTCTTGAAAGTTGTTTTAAGAGAACCTCATTTTTCGAAATTTTATCATTGGAATGATAAATTCCCTGATCTGGATATATATTTTTATTTATAATAAGTTCTAAATTACCTTCAATAATTGAATTGTATAATTTAAAATTGTTTGCGTTAATTTAACAAACAATGTTTCCCGATCTATCATAAAAACAATCATCTCAATCTAACGAAATCTGTGGACTTCCAGTTCCTGCCAAATACCATTAATGACCTTTTTTACCTTTTAGTTCTATATTGTTCTCTTTTTTTAAAAACATTCTCAAAAACTGAATGGACGATCTTTTCTGAATTACCAAGAATTTCTCTATTATCATAAGAAATAATCCTGACATTGTGTTGACTAGAATCTCTAAAAGTACAATTACTCATTAAAATGTTATTTATTTTTTGCTTTAATAGTTGTATTTTCCATGGCAAGATAGTCTGTGGGTGCAATGATAAGCGGATAATTGTCAATAGTCGAATTAGTATTTTTAACTACCCTACGTTGTTTGAAAGAGATGGAAACTTTGAATTATTAATAAAAGTGAAGTTTTTTACAGTAATATTATTTGATAATGTTCTGTGTCCATTAGAAAAAATAAATCCACCTTATTTGAGAGTACCAAAGCCCCCATAATACTTACCCCGTGGATTTTCCAATAATAGATTACAGTTAGCCCCATCAACAACGTCCTGTTTCTTACAAGATAATCCCTATTTGGAAAATAAACAGTTCCTCCTTTTATTGGCAAACGAAATCGATTGCTCTTTGAATTGAAGTACAATCATTTGTTATTCCGTCTCCCTTCGCCCCATAGGTTTTTATATTGACCCCGGTTTTACAGCTTGCCAAAAGCAAAAGACGAACCATGGCCAAATGTCTTTGTATTATAATAAAAAAGCTAATTTTAAAGGCTCTCCCTTCGCAAGATCACGATTTGCTTTCTTACCCAAGATTTCATTTAGGTATTTCGGATGCATGCCGTGACCAGGTCTTACTGTCCTCACATTTTTCAGTGAAAACACTTCTCCTTTTTTTATATTTTTAAAAATAAATAAGGAACGTCTTCTTAGCTTGTTTTCCTCTTTAAGATGATATTTTATAGACCCCATCGCCATCTGCGCATCGCGGGCAGCACTTACCATTTCTTTAAATTCTTGTGGCTCCATTGAGAATGCTGCATCTATGCCACCACCGTTTCGATCTAAAACAACGTGTTTTTCTATAACCGTAGCTCCTAGTGCTACGGCAACCGTTGGAACTGTGCTACCCATAGTATGATCTGACAATCCAACGTTTACGCCAAACGTATCTTTTAGGTTTGGGATGGTCCTTAAATTTGCCATATCCACCGGAGCTGGATATTCAGAAGTGCATTTCAATAAGGTCACGTTTGTATTACCCACAGAAGCACAGGTGTCTATAGCGAGTTGTATATCACATATATCAGCCATTCCAGTAGAAATAATCATAGGCTTCCCCTTAGAGGCTACATATTTTATGAGTGGTATATCCGTAATCTCAGGAGATGCTATTTTATATAATTGTACATCGAGGCTTTCTAAAAGATCGACACCTGCTTTGTCAAATGGCGATGAAAAGAAAATCATTCCTTTCTTTTCTACATATTTTTTGATATCTGCGTGCCAGTCGTAAGGCAAACTTCCTTTTTCAAAAAGTTCATAGAGGGTCTTTCCCTTCCAGAGGCCATCTTTTTTCGGCCCAAAATATTCATTATCGACATTGAGCGTTAACGAATCTGCGGTATAGGTCTGCACTTTTACCGCATCAGCACCCGTCTCAGCAATTGCATCGATAGTTTTATAGACTATATCTAAGTCATTATTGTGATTGGCAGAGAGTTCTGCTATTATAAAAAGTCCTGTGCTAAAATCCATAGGTTATGCTTCTAAAATTGATCGTATTCGTTCTTCGGCTTTAAAATCCATAAGTGATTTTGCCTTATTATGATACCTTATTCTTAAATGGTATGATAAAATTAAATGTTCTAAGGCGGTATGCAAATCGTGTTTAGCAATATCGTCAATAACACCCAGATGTGTAAATGAAGTTGTATGTTTTGATAATACTTTAGAGGCAATACTATTTGCTTCTTGATGGCCCAGACTGATTATAGGCATACCCAATGCTAATAATTCATATGTACTCACACCAAAGGTAGAAACAACCAGCTGGCTTTTCATAATTTTTGTTACATCATAAGGCATGAATTGTACATTTTCAGGAAAATGAGAAGGTAATTTTGCTTTGTGCATATAATTATTGCCTACAAAGAATATAAATTGAATTTCTTCCCAAACCTCGAAATCTATCAAATCGTAAAGGGCAAGTAATACATTTTTAGGATCGCTTCCGCCTGTCGTAATTCCTACTCGCCTTACCTGAATTAGATCAGATACATTTTTTGTACTTAATGCCTTAATCTTAGGGTTAAATAAAACATACTCCAAGCCTTGATAAACTTTGGTTGAGTCAGAAAATGTAGAAAAAAAGAAGCATCTTGATGTATAGACGGCAATATAAATACATCACATAAGTGCCTAGAACTAGAAATATTTTGGTAAAAAAATGTTTTTATCTGCTTGTTCAGACTGTCAAAGATATGAGGCTTGAAAGTAATAATAGCATCTATAAAGAGGACATCACAGTTTAAGTCATTGCATAATCGTATCATTTCCTGATCACAATATTGCTCGGAAAAGGAATAACGGTCAAATTCAAATTCCTTCAACGCACTCCAAAAACTCGATGAACGATGTACAAATTGTACGGTATGACCTGAGCGACTTAAAAATCGAGCAAGACCTACAGCTCTATAAAAATGCCCCAAGCCCACTTTTTCTCCTGCATCTACCCTAAAAAGAATATTCATAGACTGTTTAAAACTTTGAGATGTACGCTGTCGCGAAAATTTAATGCGCCACCTCTCCTATCTTACGTGCGGGATTACCTACTACCTTTGCATAGTTCTCAACGTCTTTAAGAACAACCGCTCCTATACCCGTTATAGACCACTTACCTAAGGTAACAAACTCTAACGTGGTGGAATTAGTTCCTAAGTATGCCCCTTCTTTAAGATGCACATCTGCCCCTATACAAGCATTATTTGCCACATAGGAATAATCGTCTAAACGAGAACCGTGTCCGATAAGTGACTGAGCAAAAATATGAACGAAATTACCAATCGTCACATTTGGCCCCACAGAAACAAACGGCTGTATACAGACTCCATATCCTATGCTCGCATATTTAGAAACCACAGCAGTGGGATGGATGATGGTGGCAAAACGCGCTACAGGTATCTCAAGATCTGAAAGCTTGTGTAAAAAATTGAAATTGAGCTTTACCGAGATGAGACTGTAAAAAAAGTATACATTATCATTTGCTATATAGTCTTCAATAGCAGCTTTTTCTATTTTTCCTAAAACTGGATAGCCATTAATATCGCCTGTCTCTCTATCGTTTAAAAAGCCTAGAAGTTCCCACTCTGGTGCTACTTCATTAATGTCCTCAATGGCAGATTGCACAACAGTGCCATTACCGAAACCACCAATAATAATTAGTTTTTTCATTTCGTTAGGAATTAGATAGATTATGCTTTTGTAATACTTTTTTTGCTTTGGCTACAAACGGCGGACCTATAAATTTACCATCTAGAATGGCAACTCCCTGACCGTTGCTCTGCGCCTCTATATTCAACCTTAAAATTTCCTCAGCGTGCTTCACCTGCGCTTCTGACGGACTATAATATTTATGAACCAAATCAATTTCCATTGGGTTTAGTACAAGCATTCCTTCGTATCCCAACTTCACAGACAACTTTAAGTTTACCTCAAGATCTTCGAGATCTTTAACCCGCACGTGTACCGTATCTATAGGTATTACTCCTGAAGCCCGCGCTCCCATGGCAATTATAGCTCTAGGTGTAAATAAACTTAAATGCTCTTGATCATGTATTCCCTCCAGATCTGCAATAAAATCCTCAGATCCGTATGCTACGGCAATTACTCGATCTGATGCCTTACAAATCTCCTGTACGTTCATTACAGCAGATGCAGTCTCTATGAGGGCTATGATCTTAAATGTACCTTTTACGTATCCCTTCTCGTACTCTACGGTCTCCAGAAGTTTATCGAAAAAGTAAATATCCTCTCCTCGCTTAGCTTTAGGGTACATAAATCCCGTAATTCCGGGAACGGTTAATTGGGTAACATCCCTTAAAAGTTCGCCACTCTCTCTGTCATTTATTCTAGGAAAGACGTAACGGCTTTTAAAAAGGTCATCCTCCATCGCTTTAAGAACCTTGTCTCTAGCGACTTGCTTATTTACTTGTGGTTGTACGGAATCTTCTATGTCTAATAGTAAAACATCTGCGTTAGACTTAGAGGCACTCAATAATAGCTTGTCACTGTGAGCAGGAACAAACATAAGGCTGCGCATTAAAAACTTATCCATTATTTTCTTTTGGAATTAATACTTTTCTTCTGAAACTAAGGACATTTTCTCCCCTTTGGTTATAAGCTATTGTTTCTACGTAGACAATACCCCTATCATTTTTAGACTTAGACTCCCATTTATCTAGTACTTCTGTTTTAGCATATATGGTATCGTCTATAAATACGGGAGCGAGATGTTTTATACCCTCATACTCAAGATTTGCAATTGCTTTGCCACTTATATCTGGAACGGTCATTCCTACCACCAAACTGAATACTAACGTACCTACAACTAAGATTTTACCGTGTTGATGTGTGGTGACATAATCTAAGTTTGTGTGCACAGGATGATGGTTCATCGTGAGTAAACTAAAGAGATTGTTATCACTTTCAAAAATAGTTTTGGAAGTCGTGTGTTCAATGGTACTTCCTACTGTAAAATATTCATAATGGTTTCCTAGATTTGAAACTTTCATATTAATTTCTATACGTATTTACAATTTTTAATGCGCGGTCTAAGTGTGGTCGTTCTATAATTTGCCCATCTACAACCACTGGATTAAACTCTTTAGTATCACTTTTTACATCTTCTAATAGCGCTACAATCTTTAAAGCGTGAGTGTACTCGTCTTCAGAATAAAATGTGTAAGCTTTAAAAAACTCATACTGCTTAGGATGAATTAGGAATTTTGCATCAAACCCTTTATTAAACCCATCTTGAAGTTCTACTTCAAAATCCTCTAGATTGCCCAGATCCATCGAGGCTATGTCTACTGCGATCCCATTTATAGCGCGAGCCATAGACAACATATTTTGCCGTACAACTTCGAGATTTTTTAGCGTGTGAGCGCCTCCTATTGCGGCCATATAATCGTGACTACCCAGTGCTAATCCAAAGATAGCATTTTTATAATCTGTTATTGCAGTTAGTAATTCTAAGTATAATCGTGGCGTTTCTACAAGCAAAATAATTTGAGCATCGTACCCTGAAAGAAAAGAGACCATTTTATCTAGATCTGCTTTATTTTGGATTTTAGGAACAACAAACTTTTTGAAATCATTTTCTAAAAAGGCAGCATATAATTTATATGTAGCATCGCGCCAGATACATTGTATACGGGTAGCCTTAAATAACAATCTTGTAAATCTTCATGACTACTCAGTTCTTTAATGAGTTGCTTCCTTTCTGAAGCCTTTATAGCATCTTCAAAATCGATTACAAAGTAATTTATCCCAGTCTTTCTCAACGCAGATAATTTATGAATCTTAGTCGCTGGGATAAAGAAAAAACTGTACATAAAGTTATCGACTTAGCAATTTAAATTTCATCTCTGCCATAACCCAGTCTTCAAGATTATCAATATCTTGTGCCTCATTTTCTTTAATCTCAAATGCAAATTTTTTTTCCCTTTCAAGCCCAAAGGAAAACGCATCCAATAAAACATACCAGCATCATAATATGCTGGTTCTAAATCTTGCGTACGAGTTTTAAGATGTTCCTCATTTATCATCTCAACAGCTCCATTTTCTAAAAACTTAAAAGCTCGTTGTATTGGGTAAGAGAAACGAACGATAGGTCTTACAGAATCCACTTCCTTCTCTAATAATATGCTTAGACCTTTAATTAATAATTTCACTTGTACAAGCGGTGCTGTTGCAAATAAGCAGCAAATGTTATCAAACTTAACACCGCGATCAATGTATGCATCAATTACCTCATCGACCACATCTTTAATCGTTGCAAAGTCATCTGCATTTTTTGAAGATCGCAGTGAAGGAACTATCGCACCATATTCTCTAGCCACTCTAGCAATTTCCTCATCATCTGTAGAAACCATCACCTCTTTGAAACAACCACTTTTAAGTGCTGCTTCTATGCTATAAGCTATTATAGGTTTTCCCAAAAATAGTTTTATATTTTTTCTAGGTATGCGTTTACTACCTCCTCTGGCTGGTATGATGCAGAGATTATTATTTGACATAAAAATTATTAATTGTATTTATAACAAATTCCTGCTCCTGAGCAGTTAGCGTAGGAAACATGGGTAAACTTATGCAGTGCTGGTAATACCTCTCTGCGTTAGGTAAATCTCCTTCAGCGTAACCAAATTGTCTGTAATAGGGCATTAAATGACAGGGGATATAATGAATTTGTGTATAAATTCTATGCTCGCGCAGGTAATTGTAAAGGCCTAGTCTATCCTCAACTTCGATGACATAAAGATGGTAAGCATGACCTTCTACTAGACCAGACATGCCTATAATAAAGCTCTTACCCTTAAAATGTAAATCATAATGAGCCGCTATTTCTCGACGGCGAGCCAACCCATCATCTGCTCTTGATAACTGGCTTATCCCTAATGCTGCTTGAATATCTGTTAAACGATAATTAAAACCTAATTCCTGCATTTCCATATACCATCCAGGATAAGAGTCAGCTATAGCCCAAGAAGAAGCAAATTCTGCGTCATTAACATATCTAGTATCGTCTTTGACAATCCCATGAGTTCTCAGAACACGTAGCCTTTCGTATAAAGAGTGGTCATTCGTTGTGATCATTCCTCCTTCTCCGGATGCAATATGTTTTACAGGATGAAAAGAAAAAATAGCGAGATCAGCAAAGCGCCCATTACCACAATGCTGTTCAGTACCCTTAGAGTCTATAAAGTAACCTCCGGGGGAATGACAGCTGTCCTCTATAATCCATAAATCAAATTCGTTCGCCAACTCTCTGTAGGCTTCCAAGTCAATTGCACGACCCGCGAAATCAACTGGAATAATCCCTTTATAGTTACCCTGAGGATCATTCTCAAGAATTTCTCTTACTTTATTGATGTCCAATAGATAAGTTTCAGGATTGATATCGGCAAAAACCACTTCAGCACCACAATATCTTATACAGTTGGCACTAGCAGCAAAGGTTATAGGGGTTGTAATAACCTTATCCCCAGCTTCTAGTTTTAAAGCTAATGTATTTAGATGAAGAGCAGCAGTTCCATTTGAAACTGCTACTGCATATTTTGCGCCAACATAATTGGCAAATTTTCTTTCAAATTCATCAATACGGGGCCCTTGGGTTAAGTAATCTGCTTTGAGTGCCTCAACAACCGCAGCGATATCCTGCTCTGTAATATTTTGTTTTCCGTATGGGATAGCATTTTCCATTATACTTCAAAATAAGGATCGACGTGTTGCTTGATCAGCTTTCGTAAATTTTCGACTGTTTCCCACTTATCGTTTTCCCCACTATTATATCTGAAACCAGATTTGACAGGTTTTGCCTGATGCTTTTCTATGTAATCGTTTAATGACCAGCTATGAGTTGCCGGGAGGATGGTATAATATTTACCTAAATCATAGGTATAAAAAGAATCTGAACTTGTGATCATCTCTTCGTGAATTTTTTCACCAGGTCGAATACCCACTACTGGCTTTTCGCAACTTGGTCCTATAGCCTCAGCTACATCCATTATTCTATAACTCGGAATTTTAGGAATAAATATTTCCCCGCCCCAGGCGTGCTCAAGTGCATGCATGACCATTTCAACACCTCCTCGTAAAGAGATATTGAATCTTGTCATATTAGGATCAGTAATTGGCAAAACACCTTCGTACTTTTTCTTATTTAGAAAGAAGGGGATTACCGATCCATTGGAACCCATAACGTTTCCGTATCGAACGACGGAGAAGCGGATAGGATTTTCACCTTTTATATTATTGGCAGCTACAAAGAGTTTATCCGAAGTCAATTTGGTAGCACCATAAAGATTTATTGGTGCACAGGCTTTGTCCGTAGATAGAGCCACAACTCGCTCAACTTTCGTTTTTAAACAAGCATCAACGACGTTCTCCGCTCCACCTATATTGGTTTTTATGCACTCATCCGGATTATACTCGGCTATATGAACATGCTTCATTGCGGCTGCGTGAATAACATAATTAATCCCTTGCATGGCCCGAGTTAATCGATCTTTATCGCGCACATCTCCAATAAAGAATCTAATTTGTGGAAAGTCCCTCTTTGGATATTCTTGTGCCATTTGAAATTGCTTCTGCTCATCGCGCGAAAATATAACCAGTCGCTTGACATTGGGATAATTTTCAAAAATGTAAGAAACCAAGGCCTTTCCCAGAGAACCTGTTCCTCCAGTTATTAAAATTGATTTATTCGATAAGTTCATAGTTGCACTCTAATTTATTTATTTACCCCACACAAATCCAGAATCAATTTATATGGATCACTGGACAACTCGTGAAATTAATCACGTCAAATATTATTCCTTTTAAAACTCAAGTAAAACCATTCATAGCCAAACAAAAAAACTAGACTAAAAAATAGCCCCGTAAATAAGCACACAAGGATTATTCTAAATTTCCCTAAACCAGCTTTTTGATTTGGTACTACGGGTGATTGAATCACCGTAAACACGGGAGTATCCTGTTTGACCTGTAATCGTTGCGATTCAACTTGTTGCGCCAATTGATTATAAACATTGAAGGCTAAATCATATTCCGACTGTAAGCGCTCCAGTTCTGTAGACCCACGTGCCGTATTACTAAATAAGTTACGATCTCTATAATTCGCCAACGAAATTTGAGCTTTCTCAAATTCATTTTGCTTTTCGGTATATCGGCTTTCTAAAAATTCCAACTGTGTTTTGGCCTTTTCAATATGCATTTCAATGATGGTCTGTTGCAGTTTTTGTTTGGCAGCATTGGCCAGTTGGGCAGCAGCCTTAGCTTCCGGCATAGTGCTTTCAATAGTGATGTACCCTTCCTTTTCATTTAAGGTTATACTCAATTTTTGATCAATTTTTTCTAATAATTGTCTATCGGTAGTTGAAAGCACTTCAATTGAATAATTAAGAATATTACTAGTTCCTTCAATATTCTTCTCCTTGTTTTTAAATAATATATTCGGTAGGCCAAAAGTATATTTGTACACTAAAGATAGAACGCTAGGCTGATAATAATCAGTATAATATTGCCTAAAACTAACTGGTGCATCGATTTTTTCAAATTCTAATTTAGCATCCAATAATTTCTTTTTGTAGCTTACACTATTAAAGATTTTAGGGTATAAAACAGGTGATAATTCTGAATTAGACATGCTTCCTAAATTAATACCTGCCAACGCGGCCAAACCTCCTAAATTTCCAGATACTCTAACTCCTCCAGACGTTTGCGGCACTAATGTGGTTGTTGATGTGTATTGATCTTCGGAAAAGAAAGCCACAAACAACCCCAAAAGAAAACTTACGAAGATTACTTTTAAAATTATTCTTCGCTTTTCCCAGTAAAAAAAAGTAAAGCAATTAAATCAATACTTTCTTCAGTAAAGATTTTATTTTTAGACGCATTCTTTTCCATTCTGTTCTAGTTTGACAACCTGTCAATAATCAATCCAATAGTGCCTAACCCCGTAGTCAAAGCAACTATTTCCTGTATACTCAATCCACCCTTACTCTCCGGTTTCGGCGGTACGAGAATTACGGCCCCGGGTTCCAATCGAGGATAGTTTCTAAATAGTAAAAAGCTACTGGTCGCCTTCACATCGCCATTGGCATAAATGACATATACCTTATTCTTTTTTGCGTTCGACGTAAAGCCACCGGAGCCATTGATGTATTGCTTTAAACCTTTTCCTTTATCGAAACGGATTAAAGACGGAGCCAATACCTCTCCACGTACTTCTACGGTTTGCTTTTTGCTAGGAACCGAAAGCACGTCCCCTTCATTTAAAATGATGTCGTATTTTGATCCTGCTCCTCCATCCTCCAGGATTTCTTTAAGATTGATTCCGATACGGAATTCTTGATCATCTTCCTTCACATCCACAATCGAATCGCGAAAGGCAAGATCTTCTAATAACTCTTCTTGTTGTTCCTCCTCTTTGCCCGTTTTCTTTCTGATCAAGGTGGCACCTTCAACATAAGCATAAGGCGATAATCCGCCTGCTCTTCGTACGAGGTCTGAAACACGCTCATCTTTACTGACAATGGTATAGACACCCGGAAAACTGACTTCTCCCTGAACTTCAACATCCTTTAAGGGTGCAAAACCCTCCAAATAGCGTACAGAAACTCGATCAAAAGGTTCCAGATAAAAATCTGCACCCTGAGTCAGCTCCAAATCTTTCGTGCTACTCCATTGAAAACTTCTACTCAACGTTTCAAATTCTCCGTCATTGATCCGTCTGAAAATATCAATCACTTTGGGATTGGCTCCTTCATTAAAACCATCGGCCAAGGCGATAAAATCGGCCACGTTTAAACTGTCAATAAAGGGTATCGTTTGCGGACTATTTACGGCACCATTGATAGTCAGGGTGCGCTTTTCGCGTAAGGTGTTTTTATTGTAGACATGAACACTATCTGATTTCCTTAAGAAGATCTCGACCTGATCATTTAAAACTTCTCCCACATTAAAGGATAATGCGCTTCGATTCACTCCGTCATCAGTGCGATAAATTACACCCCGATTGAGGAAAGCATCCTTTCTTACTCCAAGAGCTTTATCAATGAGCCTTCCAACGGTTAAGCCCTCCATGTATTCATAGGATCCAGGATTATAAACGGCCCCGCCAATACTCACCCGATTCACAAAGCGATCACTAATCGCGTTTACGATGACTTTATCTCCATCTTCAAAAGAAAGATTAGCATCCCGAAGCGAAACTTCCAGCACGACCTTTTGAGAACCCTCTATTCGCTCGACCACCGCCAGATCTCGATAAGCTTCTCCCGTATACCCTCCAAAGTAATTCATTAGGTTGGCGAAATTCTCGCCTGCTCTCAATTCATAATAGCCCTCTCGCTTTACCGCTCCTTCTACTTCTACTCGATTTATATAAGGTTTTACGATGATCACGTCTTGATCCTTTAAGGTAAGATTTCCCTGCTGACTTCCATTGATTAGATAATCATACATGTCAAAAACAGCCACTTCTTCCCCATTGCGTACCAGTCGGATTTCGCGAAAAGTTCCTGATTCCTTTGGCCCACCCGCAGCATAAAGCGCATTCAAGACCGTAGACAATCCATTTAAGGCATAGGTGCCCGGCACTTCTACTTCCCCAATCACATTAACAGAAACTGTTCTTATCTCTCCTACGGTGATGGACGTAAACACTTTGTACGGACTGTTAGCAGCAGCACGAATCCCGGAATATATTCTGCTCAAAGAACTATTAATCTTAGCTTTTGCCTCGGTCAGAGAGAGTCCGTTGAGATTGATTAACCCTAGGTTGGGTATCCGAACAGTACCCTCAGGAGAGACAGCCAATTCATACGAATTCTCAGCGGCACCGTAAACCTCAATTTGTAATACATCGCCTGGGCCTATTTGATAATTTTCGGGGGTCGCTAAATTAAGATTAGGCGTAAAACTGATGTTAGGATTGGTAAAAAAATCTTTACCAAAGATGGGGCTGCTTTCGCGAAAGCTTAAGGTATCCCTGCCCCGCAAACCAAATAACGGATTCTCTTCTTGGAGTTTTTCCCCGTAAAGATCGGTTTGCTTTTTATCTTTTTCCCCTTGCTTGGTAAGTTCCAAATTCCGAATACGGCGCTTCAATTTGGCGACCTGTAAAGCTGACATGCCTCTAGCCAAAGCAATGCTTTCGAGTTCCTCTAAGGTATATCCCTGTTCTTGAGCTTGCTGCCAGTAATTGGCAATCTGCTCATCAGACAATTCATCCACCTGAACATTTTGAATCTGACTTGTAGTCAAATCCTGTCCGTAAGACTGACCAAACGAGATCAATAGAATACTCAATAAGATGATACGTGTCCCTAATTTTCTCATGAAGATTAAATAAAATCGTTTTAGTTAGTCACCGTATTCCCATCACCTATGCAGTAATAAGAAAAGCCTTTTTTTTCTAAATCCTTATCCTTCAGAAGCGCCCGACCATCAAAAACAAAGGCGGGTTTAAACATAGCTTCAAAAATGAAATCCCAATCATAATCCATAAACTCATCCCATTCGGTCAAAATGGCCAAAGCGTGGGCATGATCGACCGCCTCTTTATAGTTATCGACTACCTGAACCAAGCGTTCATTTTCTGCTTCAGATCGAGTGCCTAAATAATTGAGGTCACTCAGCATTTGTTGCCTAGTCACTTTAGGATCGTACACCACGATTTCCGCCTGCTCACTCAACAAATAATCAGCCACGTAGATCGCAGCTGATTCTCGGGTATCGTTGGTATCCTTTTTAAAGGCCCAACCCAACATAGCAATCTTTTTACCCGAAACCGTATTATACAAGGTACGAACTATCTTTTCAGCAAATCTACGTTTCTGATGATCATTCATCCGGATCACCTGCTCCCAATAGTCAGCCACCTCCTGTAAACCATACGACTTGGCGATGTACACCAAATTGAGAATATCCTTTTGAAAGCAAGAGCCACCAAAGCCTACTGAGGCCTTTAAAAATTTAGGCCCTATCCTACTATCTGTACCTATCGCCTTAGCCACTTCATCGACGTCTGCCCCGGTCACTTCACATAATTCAGACATGGCGTTAATAGAGGAAACGCGTTGAGCCAAAAAAGCATTGGCCGTTAATTTTGAGAGTTCAGAAGACCACACATTGGTGGTCAAAATGCGATCACTAGGCACCCACTGCCTATAGATCTGAACTAGGGCTTCCATGGCTTTTTTGCCTCGTTCGGTAGATTCTCCCCCAATGAGAACTCGATCAGGATTTTGTAGATCTTGAACTGCTGTACCTTCGGCTAAAAATTCCGGATTAGACAAAATGTCAAAATGAACATCCTTACCGGTATTTTCCAGGATATTTTTGAGTGCCTCAGCAGTTCTCACCGGCAAGGTGGATTTCTCGACTACAATTTTATCCGTAGTGGCCACCTTGGCAATTTGACGCGCACAAAGCTCAATGTATTTTAGATCGGCAGCCATCCCCTTTCCAATTCCATAGGTTTTGGTTGGTGTATTGACCGAGATAAAGATCATATCTGCGTCTACAATAGCCTGTTCAACATCGGTTGAAAAGAAAAGATTTCGGCCTCTGGCCTCTTCTACGACTTTCGAAAGACCCGGCTCATAAATAGGAAGCTTATCTAAAGGTCCATTCCAAGCCTCTATTCGCTCCTCATTTATATCAACTATATTGACAATAATATTTGGACATCGCTGTGCGATAACGGACATGGTGGGCCCTCCAACATACCCGGCTCCAATACAACAAATATTCTTTACCTGCATAGTGTTTTAATCAAATGCAAAACTACAATTATTATATGGTTCCCTAAAGGGAGCTCTAATGACAATTAAAGAAGTTCCGGGTGGCTCTCACTGAGTTGATCATAGATATCCTTGACATCCTGTGCATTTTCTTTCCGCACAATCAAAATGCTATCCGCAGTATCCACCACAATGCAATTTTGCAAGCCTATAAAAAAAGCAGGTCTGCCGGAACCAATGAACATGTTTCCCTTAGAATCTATCGGATGACCACTCCCCTTCAAATAATCATAAAGCGCCGTATAGCTGCCCATATCGCTCCATTCAAAATGGCTTGGCACCACTTTTAAAAGATCGCTTTTTTCCATCACGGCATAGTCGATACTCACATTTGGGATAGCCTCAGAGGCTGACGCGTTCATTTTAGCTCCCTGTCGCTGCTCAAAAGCGGCTGAAGCTGCCTTGAAAATAGCAGGGGCTAACCGCTCCAGCTCCGCTAAATACACTTGGGCCTTAAAACAAAACATTCCACTGTTCCATAGATAGCCTCCCGACTCAACGTATCGCTTAGCAAGCTCCCTAGTTGGTTTTTCTTTATAAGAGATCACCTTTTCTCCATCGAATTCGATGTATCCAAAACCGGTCTCCGGTTCTTTTGGGAATACCCCAAAAGTGACGAGAGCTCCGTCTCTAGCTAATTGAAAAGCACGACGCAGAGCGCGGTCATAAGATTCACCCTCTTTAATGATATGATCGGCTGGAGTTACGAGTAAAATGTCATTCGGTTGACTTGACATGGCTGCGAATGCCACAGCAGCTGCCGTGTTCTTGGCTACTGTCTCCGTCAATAGGGTAGCTTTATCAATCTTGAGATTCTTTAAACCCACTTTGGACCAATGTTCATTTTCTATGTTTCCAACCACGAGAAGATGATCGGTAAACTTTGCATTCCGCTTAATCGTTTTTTCGAATAGGGATTCTCCCTCGAAAATATCTAGGTATTGTTTTGGCTTGTTCTTTCGGCTCAATGGCCATAAACGGCTTCCCACTCCTCCAGTCAACACGACATGATTTACTTTCATTGTTGCATTTTATTTAAAACGACTTCCCAGGGCTCATTAGCTACACCAAACATACTCTTTATTTTACATGAATCGAGCACGGCATAGGCCGGTCTTTTTGCTGTTAACGCTAAATGAGAAGTTGGTATTGGCGTAACCTCCGATGTTGGAAAATCTTGCTGTACTATCGCTTTCGCGAAAGCATACCAACTCGCACTCCCTTCATTACTGAAATGGTAGATCCCCTTATTGGTCTCGTCCATTTGTGGGATCATCGTAATAAGAGCTGCAGCAAGAGAACTTGCAGACGTAGGCGATCCAATCTGATCACCGACCACCCTTAGTTCCATACCCCGTTGGGCTTTAGCAAGAACACTTTTATAAAAGTTATGACCGTACTCACTATACACCCAGGAAGATCGTACAATCGCGTATTTTTTTAATTTGGAGCGCAAGATGACTTCTTCTCCAGCACGCTTTGAGGCCCCGTACACACTAATAGGATTTGGCTGATCTTCTTCCGTATACGGAGTTCTTTTCTGACCATCAAAAACATAATCGGTGGACAGATGGATCAAAGCTGTTGCCCTGCCCTC
Source organism: Flavobacteriaceae bacterium YJPT1-3 (assembly GCA_029866965.1). Classification (GTDB taxonomy): domain Bacteria; phylum Bacteroidota; class Bacteroidia; order Flavobacteriales; family Flavobacteriaceae; genus Croceiramulus; species Croceiramulus getboli. The sequence goes on from CP123444.1 coordinate 2,912,720, forward strand.
TATCGCCTCAATAAGATTTTTAACGCCACCTTCATTGATGCTGTATGCCAATTCGCTTTTTTCCTCCGCTTGGTCTACTTGGGTGTAGGCCGCCGTATTGATGATCACATCCGGCTTCCACTGCGCAATAAATTCAGCGACCTGATCGGGCTTCGTGAGGTCTAATTCTGAACGCGTGGCGAATTTAAAGATAAATCCAGTGTCCTCAAGATTTTGGATGGCTGTCGCCAACTGTCCCCCGCCTCCGGTAACCAGTACTCTTGGTTTACCACGCATAACTTTCGGTCATTACTTCAGCAAAAGTGGGCCAACTCCTGTCTTTTTCAGAAACTAAGGCCTTCGAATCGGGTATTTCCCAATCTATATCTAGGTCGGTATCATTAAAAACAATGCCAGATTCAGCCTGAGGATTATAGAAAGTATCACACTTATAAAGCACCTTGGCCTGATCGGAAAGTACGGAGAAACCATGTGCGAACCCCTTGGGCAAAAAAAGCTGTAATCCGTTATCTGCTGATAATTCTTGAGTGATGACCTGACCAAACGTCTTGGAGGTGGCACGCAGATCGACTCCTACGTCCAAAATATTCCCTTCTACCACCCGGATCAGCTTTGATTGCGCATGAGGTGGTTTTTGAAAATGTAAGCCGCGTAAGACTCCGTACGTTGACACGCTTTCATTATCCTGCACAAAGCTTATATCTAAACCGGTCCGTTCTTGAAAAGTTCGGGCGTGGAACGACTCCACAAAGTAGCCCCGAGCATCGCGATGAACATCGGGATTGATCAGGAAAACATCCTTAAATTCGGTCCTATATACGTTCATTCTAATCCTTTTAAATAATCCGCATAAGGAGTGTTGCCGTAATATTCAGCACGCTTCGCCAACTGATCTCTATCAATAAATCCCTGTAATAAAGCAATTTCCTCTATGCACCCGATCTTGAATTGCTGACGGTGCTCAATAGCCTTGACAAAATCAGTTGCCTCTTCCAGAGAGTCAATGGTGCCGGTATCAAACCAGGTCATTCCTCGGCGCAGGGGCACTACAGTCAATTGTCCTTTGAGCAAATACTGATTATTAATCTCGGTGATCTCTAGTTCCCCTCTAGTTGATGGATTAATCGTTTTTGCCATCTTAACCACCTGGTTGTCGTAAAAGTAGATGCCTGGTACTGCAAATTTTGATTTAGGCTGACTTGGTTTCTCCTCAATTAAAGTGGCTTTATTATTCTCGTCAAAAGACACCACTCCATAGCGCTGTGGATCTTTTACCGGAAAGGCAAAAATAACCCCCCCATGAGGTTGGGTCTGGTCTTGAAGCATCTGGGTGAGTCCGTTTCCATAAAAAATATTGTCTCCCAGTATCAGGCAAACAGGATCGGCACCAATAAAATCAGCACCAATTAGAAAAGCTTCGGCAATGCCGTTGGGTTCATCTTGAACCGCATATTCAAAAGTGCATCCTAGCTCCCTTCCGTCCCCCAACAGTCTCTTGAATGCCTCTTGGTCATGTGCAGTCGTAATGATCAAAATTTCCCGGATACCGGCTAGCATAAGTACCGACAAAGGATAGTAGATCATGGGCTTATCGTAAACCGGAAGCAATTGCTTACTCACCGCTATGGTGAGTGGGTATAATCGCGTCCCGGTGCCTCCGGCTAGAATGATTCCTTTCATACAGTTTTATAATGTCGCTCGTAATATGTCTTGTAGGCCCCGGATGCAACTTCTGTGAGCCAATCGGGATGGTCCAGGTACCAATCAACAGTCTTGCGCAAGCCCTCCTGAAAGTTCGTTTTAGGTTTCCAGCCTAATTCCTTCCTTATTTTCGAGGCATCAATGGCGTAACGCTTATCGTGCCCAGCACGATCGCTTACATATGAAATCAAAGACGCACTGTGACCTTTCTTTCGGGAAAGTTTTTCATCCATTATATCACAGAGCTGATGCACCAAGTCAATGTTCTTCCATTCATTATTCCCGCCAATAAGATAGGTAGACCCGGGTGTGCCTTTTTGCAAGCAAGTCCAAATGGCATCTATATGATCTTCCACATACAACCAATCGCGTACCTGCAGTCCGTCTCCATAGACAGGCAAAGGCTGTTCATGGATGCAATTATTAATCATGAGCGGTATCAATTTTTCAGGAAACTGATAGGGACCGTAATTATTCGAACAATTGGAGACGATATAAGGCAATTGATAAGTTTCACCATAGGCGCGTACAAAATGGTCCGAGCTCGCTTTGGAGGCCGAATACGGCGATCTGGGGTCGTAAGGCGTATTTTCATTAAAAAAACCTTCAGGACCCAGGGAGCCAAATACCTCATCGGTACTGATGTGGTAAAACAGTTTATTCCGAAAGTCTCCATTCCAATGATGAAGACAAGCATTGAGCAGATTAAGTGTCCCTAAAACATTGGTCTCCGCAAATAGCGTAGGATTTGAAATCGAACGATCTACATGACTCTCTGCAGCTAGGTGAATAACCACATTGATTTCATGCTTTTTTAAGATCTGTTGCACGAGACTGGTATCGCAAATATCGCCTTTAATGAAGGTATAGTTAGAAGCCGACTCGATATCTCTCAAATTGGCCAGATTACCGGCATAGGTCAACAAGTCTAAATTATAAATTTGATTTCCGGAGTTTAACCCCACGAGATGACGCACGAGGTGTGAACCGATAAAACCGGCTCCGCCTGTGACCAAAATATTGGATTTATAAGCGTCCATCTACGGTCTCGTTTAAGAATCCTTTGACGTCATAAATGACTCCGGGGGAAGTTACCAACTGATTCACCTTAAGATCGGCAAATTCTTGGTGGGCCACTGCAAGGATAACGGCCTGATATTTTGTATTCGAAATCGTCTTTTCTAAATCAAACTGAAATTCTTTATGCACCGCTTCGGCAGAAGCATGCGGATCATAAACCGTAACCTCCGTCCCGAATTCCTTTAAACTGTTGATTACATCTACCACACGTGTATTTCTAACATCTGGACAATTCTCTTTAAAGGTGATACCCAACACCAAAACCTTGGCACCTTTGATGGGAATATTCTTTTGAACCATCAGTTTAACGACCTGACCGGCCACATAATTGCCCATAGAGTCATTCAGTCGGCGCCCCGCCAAAATAATCTCGGGATGATAGCCAATTTCGATCGCTTTTTGAGCCAGGTAGTAGGGATCAACTCCTATACAATGACCCCCCACCAGTCCCGGTTTAAAATTCAAGAAATTCCATTTCGTACCCGCTGCCTCGAGAACCTCAGCCGTGTCAATTCCGAGCGCATTAAAGATTTTAGCGAGTTCATTGACGAATGCGATATTGATATCTCGCTGGGAGTTCTCAATGACCTTGGCCGCCTCGGCAACTTTGATTGATGGGGCCAGATAGGTGCCGGCTTCGACCACCGACGCATACAATCCATCAATCGCTTTGGCGCTTTCTGGCGTTGATCCTGAGGTAACCTTTTTAATTTTCTCTACGGTATGTTTCTTATCTCCTGGATTGATGCGCTCGGGAGAATACCCCACAAAAAAATCAGTATTCAAGCTCAATCCGGAAAGCGCTTCCAGTATGGGTACGCAGATCTCCTCTGTAGCTCCGGGATAGACCGTAGATTCAAAAATAACCGTAGTTCCTTTGCTCATGTTTCGGCCCACGGTAGCCGTAGCCCGTTTTAAGGGTTGGAAATCAGGTTGATTGTTTTGATCTACAGGAGTGGGTACGGTCACTATATAATAATCGCAGCCTGCGAGGTGCTCTTCCGACGAAATGGCCCATAGTCCAGGATTTGCCTTGTCTAGCACGTTTTTGTTGAGTACCTTTTTCAACACTGCCGAAGTCAACTCCTTGGTGCGGTCATGGCCTGCATTGATCTCTTCCACACGCTGGATATCAATATCGAAGCCAAGGACTGCATAGCGTGTGGCAAACAACCGAGCTAACGGGAGTCCTACATAACCCAATCCAATAATCGCCAGACGTTTTTTAGACATTAGTTTTATTCTTTAAATGCTGTATGTACCAGGGCATCGCTTTTTTGAGGCCGGACTGCAAAGGTACGGCACACTGATAATCCAATAGCTCTTCAGCACGAGTGATGGATGCCAAAGAATGGGGCACATCGCCCGCACGTTTAGGGCCAAATTTCATTGAAATATCCTGAATTTTTGGATCACTTGTAGTCAAAATGGTACGGATATGGCTAGCCAAATCCTGTATCGTACATTGGTTGCCACAGGCCACATTGTAAACGGTGTTCAATGCTTCTTTTTTAGTGGTGCAAAGTGCTAGTAAATTAGCTTGAACCACGTTCTTTACATAAGTAAAATCTCTGGAATAGCTTCCATCTCCATGGATGATGGGAGATTCTCCATGGAGAAAAGCCTTGACGAATTTGGGGATGACCGCAGCATAGGCGCCGTCTGGATCCTGTCGCTCTCCAAAAACGTTGAAATAGCGCAGACCAATAGTGTCGATGCCGTAGTGATCATGGAATACCTGAGCGTATAACTCATTGGTGTATTTGGTAATCGCGTAGGGCGACAGTGGTCTTCCTATGCGATCTTCTTGTTTGGGAAGCTCCTTAGAATCACCGTAAGTAGAGGAGCTTGCAGCATAGACAAAACGTTGAACATCGACTGACTTGGCTGCCCACAGCATGTTCAGGAATCCGGTAGTATTCACCTCATGGGTAAGCATCGGATCTTTCAATGAGCGAGGAACAGATCCCAAGGCCGCCTGATGTAGCACAAAATCGATATCCTTGACTGCCTCCAGACAGGTATCCAGAGATCGAATATCCCCTTCTAGAAATTCAAAATGGGGGTGCTCCTTAAAGTTTGATAAATTCCGCGCAAATCCGGTAGCAAGATTATCCAAACATCGTACTTGAGCTCCTAGCTCCAGCAAACGTTCACAGAGGTGCGAACCGATAAAACCGGCTCCGCCAGTCACTAAAACTTTCGAGCCTTCTAAAAAGGAAAAGGAGTGTTGGGACAAGTCGTTTAATTTGCCCGCTAAGATACAGTAATTCTGCAGCATGCTCAAGACACTCCATCAGCCATGATGCTTTACGCAATCTTTAGAGCTCTTAACAGCTGGCGTTAAACTTATACTAAACCGGCCACCACAATTGGCTAGAGGATTTAGCAATAGTATTTTTACATAGAATCAAACAAAAACTATAACTAAAACCTATGAACTATCTAAATTTAGATACTAAGAAGTCGGCTAAAACAGTAGATCAGCTGAACATACTACTCGCCGACTATCACTTATACTACCAAAAACTAAGAAACTTTCATTGGAACATCGTTGGACGAAGCTTTTTTGACCTTCATGAACAATTTGAGCAAATGTATGATGACGCCAAAATAAAGGTCGATGAGATTGCAGAACGCATTTTAACGCTGCGTCACCAACCTACTAGCAACTACAGCGACTATTTAAAGAGCTCCAACCTGAGCGAATCACCATCGGATATTTCAGATCATAAGATGATTGATATTCTATTGGACGATCATGGAGCCATCCTCAAACAAATGACCAAAGTGGTAGAAACCGCCGATAAAAATGGCGATGAAGGAACCATTGATCTTATAGGAGCTTACATTCGCGAACTGGAGAAAACGAGTTGGATGCTCGATGCCTGGAGAATGAAAACTACAGATAACCATAAAAAATAGTATGCTTTTTCAACTTTTACTTCTTCAAAATTCGGACAAAAAAGGCTTTAGCTGGTCGGGAGCGGTAGAGTCGCTCTGGGACAAATTGGGCAATTGGGGAGAATCCATCATTCTGAAACTTCCCAACTTCATCATGGCCGTTATTGCCTTTGCAATCTTTTGGATCCTGGCAAAATACGTTTCCAAATTAGTGCGTAATGTACTCATGCGCACGGTAAAGCAAGATTCAATCAAGGTGATTGCCGGAAAAGTCAGTTTTGCGGTTACTGTCCTCATTGGATTTTTTATCGCCTTGGGTCTCATGGACCTCGATAAAGTACTGACTTCTGTACTGGCCGGTGCTGGTGTAGTCGGTTTGGCTATCGGTCTGGCCTTGCAAGGAACATTAAACAATACATTCTCCGGAGTTATTCTTTCTTTCTTGCCCAAAATTCAATTAGGCGATTGGGTAGAGACTAATGGCTTTGCAGGAACCGTGGTCGATATCAACCTGAGAAGCATCGTCATACAGGGGGCAGATAACAATCTGGTCATGATCCCAAATGCCAAGATTATTGATGAACCCTTTAAAAACTTTACCCAAACTCAGCGTTCACGGGTGATGGTAAATTGCGGCGTTGGTTATGAATCAGATCTTGAAGCGGTACAAAAATTAACCGTCGATCTGATTGGCGAAATTTTCCCGCAAAATGACCAGGAGGAGATCGAGTTTTTCTACCAGGAATTTGGTGACAGCTCCATCAACTTCGTCCTCCGGTTCTGGACAGATATCACCAAGCAAAAAGATGTATTAGTCGCACAGAATAAAGCGATTATCGCCATCAAGAAACGCTTCGATGAACATGATATTAATATTCCTTTCCCGATACGCACCTTGGACTTCGGGAAAAATAAATTCCGTTCTGAAACCATTACGATTGCAAAAAGTGAATAATCCAATTAACTGCCTTTTATAAATCTAATAAAACCCTCCATTTCGGCGGGTTTTTCTCTATATTTTATCCACCATGAAGAATCGTGCCCTTTCCCTAATCTTTTTGCCGCTTTTCCTGAGCTGCCAGGACTATGGTAAGTTGACCATTAAAGCCAATCTTCCTCGTACCCTGGCCGAGGTCTCCGGGAACGCCACCGTACCGGGATCAGATAAACTCTATGCATTGAACGATGGCGGAAATGAGAACCATCTTTACGCGTTGGACTCCCTGGGGAATATCGTGCAGGAACTGATTATTGCAGGCTCAAAGAATAAAGATTGGGAAGATCTGGCTAGCGATCCTTATGGTAACCTTTACATAGGAGATTTTGGAAACAATGAAAATGACCGAAGGAAATTCACCATCTATACGGTAGAAAACGTGCTGCAATATCAAAAAGAGATCGATACCGCTTTCGCGAAAGCGACTCATTTCCGATTACCGGATCAGGAGAAAAAGCCTAAACGCAATCGCTATACGGACAAAGATTTTGAAGCATTGATCGTCTATAAGAATAACTTCTACATTTTCTCTAAAAACCATCTCAAGGACTTTGACGGGACCACCCGAGTCTACCGGATTCCTGCACAGCAAGGAGAATTTATAGCCGAGGCCATGGGCTCTTTCAAGACCTGTGATGATCCGGATGATTGTTTTGTTACGGCTGCTGCGCTCAATGCCACCCAAGACCGACTGGTTTTGCTTACCCATGACAAAGTCTTTCTCATCACTCAATTCAATGATCAGGATTTCTTTAGTGGACGCATCCAAAAGAAGAAGTTAAAGCACCGCTCTCAAAAAGAAGGAATCGCCTTTAAAAACGATTCCATAGTCTTTATTACCGATGAGCGTAGAGCACAGACGGGTGGAAATTTGTATACCTTTTCTCTGCAAAAAAACAAGAACAAGTAAACCGGTCTTAATTAAAACTGAAAGCCAAATCCAAAGGATACCCGCAGTCCTTCGTCCGAATTAAAGAAATTAAAGGTTCCACTCAGGGCATCTGCGCTATTGACCCAAAAGCCAACGCCGTAAGAGTCATGCCAGATCTTCGAATCTTCTCCATCCAACCAGACCCTTCCAATGTCGTATCCTCCAAAGATCCCAATCTGTAGCGGTATTAAGCCGGTACTGAAGGACTCGAAGGCATAGCGCACATCTCCGCTCCCGGAGAAAGCCGTCTCCCCCTGAAAGCGGTTGAAACGAAAGCCGCGCAATCCGGTACGCTGACCTAAACTGGCACTCTGGTAAAATTCAAAATCATCACCAATTCTAAATTGTGCGCGAACATCCGTTTTTAAGGTCAACTTACGGTCACCACTAAGGGCATTGACAAAGCCCAGATGCGGATTAATGAATCCGAAACTGCGATCGGTATCATCCAAATTGACCGTATAGCCGGTCTGCACGTCGAAGATCATTCCGCGCGAAGCGTTTAAAGGATCGTCATAGCTCTCATAATTGTAAGAAGCGTGTACAGTTCCGAAAGGGATGCGTTCTTCTACAGGTACAAAATCAAGATCGTCTACAATTCTATTTTCGCTCTCTTCCACCTCTAACGATTGGAAAAGGGCTCCAAACTCGAAGATACTGCCGTAATCAGAGTTCTTGACCAGGGCGGCCCCTCCTTCGATCCTACTGATACGAACCCTGTTATAATCCATGCCTAATTCGTCTTCAGGATTGACGGTCTCATTACCAAAACCAAAGAAGTTTTGCGCAAAATTAGGCGTCGTATATCTCCCGGTTATTTTTAGATTCCAATCATTCATGATGGCAGCAAACTCTCCTTTATACTGAAAGTTCAAACCTTCTGTGGCAAAGAAATAGCCCGCAGAAATGGTGTGCCTCTGCGTAAATGGATTGCGTATAAATCCATTGATCGTATACACATTACTCAGTCCCAAACTAACACCATCATCCGGATTAAAACCAATGGCAGGTAACAATACATTGGAACTTAAAATCTCTTTTTGATAAGTATAGGTGTTGGCATTGTAAATATCGGTCAATCGGAAATTGGCCCCTCCACGCGACTCTATGGTATTGGGTAAACTCTCGTGATCGTACACTTTGATTCGTCGTCCATCCTCAATGCGATAGATATCGTTGTTTTGACCGCCTATGATGCGGGTGAAGATGGGATTATTGCCCTTGCCACGAGCGACAAATACGTCGTCATCATCCAGTCCATAGATCCATAATTCCTTGGTTTCCTCAGAGAGATAGGTCCGCTCGTGGATCAGCTCTCCTTTTTCGCCATCAATGATCCTCCAGACACGAACCCGCGTGGCGTTGTCCTGGCGTTCGATTTCAAAGAAATCATCATCATCCGTTCCAGTCACGGTTTGCAACTGGGCCAGGTAATCGTAGTAGCGCTCAGCGATGTCCACCAGGTTATCCCGTCGACCCCGCATTTTGGTTTTGATCTCCTCTACGGTCTCGTCATTTCTGACCTCTTCAGGCATGTCTTGGAATGCCTCTTCAATGATCTCATCAGTCAGTGCTTTTTGGATGTGTTGCGCCTGCGCAATCCATACCTCACGAGTGGATTCCTGAGCCAAAGCCCGGTCTAATTTGGCTCCTGCTAAATTGAACCATTTTACATCGTTCAATTCTTTATCATAAACCTGAAACTGTCGGGCAGCTCCAAACAAGCTGCGAGCCACGTCCAGCAGCGTTCCATCAAAATTGGAAAATACCTGATCTCGATCTCGGGGTATTGGAACAAATACATCCTTGCCATTTTGATCCTTAAATTCAGCCCAGCGCCATTGATCGCTATGACGGTCCCAATCGCCCAAAAGCATGTCGAACATACGAGCTCTTACGTAAGCGCGCTCATCGATGATATTCTCTTCATTGCTTCGCAATTTATCCAGAATATCATCTGTACTTTCAATGTCATCCGGATAGCTAAAGATCTTACCCTCGTATTCTTCGGCCGGGCGTTCGACGATCATATATAGGGCATCACCATAATCATCGTTGTATTTACCTAAGGCAGGTTGTTTGGGAACATAATATAGCTCTGGAGTGGTATTCAAAACGCCTACGGCATCGGAAAGCTTAGGGATGGCAAAAGCCCCATAAGGATGAGCAGCGGTATAAAAATCCTGTACTAATTCTTCCGGAAGACTCTCCTCCAACTCATCCGCATTATCATTATTCTTTAGGATCACAGATTCGATAAACTGGATCGCACTTTTGCGTAAAGCGCGCATGTTGTACTCTTTACCAGTCTCTTTAGCGACTAAACGCAAGGAGCGTGTCTGATGTCCTCCTCCGGGTCGCTCGATAGTCACCCCTCCGTACAAGGTGTCCAGCAACACATTTGGAGCCTTGATCTTAGTGCTATAAACATCCCGATAATGCTCTCCCCAGACGGTCTTAAAGAATCCGCTGCGATCGGTTTCCTCTTCACTGTATATAGCCGCTTCGGTAGTAGGGGGGAAATCACGTGTTAACCCACTGACATCATAAGGAACAATGGGTGGGTACACTTCTTTTTCATAGAGTAGTTTAGGATTATTCGATCCGTCAGAGCCATAGAATCGGACCCAGGATGAGCCGTCCTCAAATACATCATACACCGCAAAACCCTGTCCCGTATAGCCAAATAGCCCCTTACTTCCCAAGGTGACATAAGACGCCTTAGACCCGGAACCGGAAACGATTTGCTTAATTTCTTCTTCTTCACTGTACTGCAAACTGTGTTCGTGACCGGAAGCCAACACCAGGCGATGCTTGTCTTCGATGATCACTTCGATGCGCTTCATCAAGGCATTGTATTTCTCGTTGAATCGGTCTTGTTTGCTTACCCCCCTTGGGTACGGATTTGAGTGACCAACGAAGCAAGCACCGGGAGGGGTACTCTTTTCTGTGATGGATATAAATGTTTATTGATCGCAAATTTTCCGCCGTGAACCCCATTGGTGATCATGGGATGGTGCATGGCCAGAAGAATGGTTTTATCCTGATTCTTCTTGACTTCATTTTCCAACTCGATGAAAAACTTTTCGCGCGTCTTGATCTCATCACATTTGTCATTGATTTTTGGATGATCATCCCAGTCGGCGAGATACCACTGGGTATCAATGATCAATAAATGAACTTGTTCATTGATATCCATACTGACCAATGGACAGCCATTTTCCGGAAGTAGTACCTCCTTTTGATCCAGATTATTCTTGAGGTACTTCTCCTCCCGCTCCAGTCCGTCTAAGCCTTCATTATACCAATCGTGATTTCCGGGAATAAAGATCACCTGACCACTATTTTCCCGAACAGCATCCAATTGCACATTTAAACGATGTTCTGCTAAGTCCCGATCTTTATCTCCCTTCTTAGGCATGCCATCCGGATAAATATTATCCCCAAGAAAGATGGTATAATCTGGAGTATACTCCTCCGACATCAAAAAGTTTTTTAAAGTCAATAGCCCTTCAGTGCTTTCCCCCGCCTGCGCATAGCCTGAATCTCCAATCAGCAGAAAGGAAGTGGTTACCGCTTTCGATTCTGGATACTGGCCTAGTGTGGCATCATTGCGGTATTGTGGTTTTGTAGTCACACAGGCCGCAAATAGAAATAAGGAAAGAATAAGGAGGAGTGTGTAATTTTTGAGCATGGAAAATTTATTGGAGGTTTTTTTTAGTAATTTTCGCTTTCGCTTCAGCCCGTGTTTTAATCGCCAAAATTGAACGAAATCGGGAGAAAAGCAAAAACACGCTACTTATGCCTGACATTCTTGAAAAAGCCGATGAATTTGTACTCAATCTTTTTAAAGAAAAGTTGCCCAATACTTTTTTGTATCACAACTACAACCACACACAGCGTGTAGTTAAAAGTACAAAGGAATTAATCGACAATTCTCAAATTAATGTTAAAGACAAAGAGGCCTTGCTCCTGGCTGCCTGGCTTCATGACACGGGCTACACGGAAAAGATCGACGGACATGAAAAGGTAAGTGCAGAAATCGCCAAAGAGTTTCTTTCCCGGGAAGGTGTTGATGAAGAAACCATCAAGAAGGTAGTCGGCCTGATCAATGCCACCCGCTTTGAGCGCGAACCGCAGACCGATCAGGAAAAGATCATTAAGGATGCAGATGCCTCTCATTTTGCTAAGGATTACTTTGAGGAGACCAGCGAATTCTTGCGGCAAGAGCTTATCCTTACCGATGTCAAAGAATTTTCACCCAAGGAGTGGCTCAAAGAAAATGTTCGCGTTTTCACGGAAGAGCATCGCTATTACACCGACTATGCCGCCAAAGAATGGAAGCCTAAAAAGGATGAGAATCTCCTAGACATTATCGCCAAGCTTAAAAAGCGCAAGAAAAAATATAAAAAAGAAGAAACCAAAGCCAAACTCAAGGCGAAGTACAAGAATGACAGCCCCGAGCGTAGTATTCAAACCCTGTATCGGGTTACCCTGAGAAATCACATCAAATTGAGTGATATTGCCGATACTAAAGCGAACATTCTGCTCTCGGTCAACGCCATCATCATCTCTTTAGCGCTTTCCAATTTGATCCCGAAACTAGATGCTCCCACCAATCGGCATTTAATGATTCCCACTTTAATTCTGGTTTTATTTAGTGTAGCCTGTGTGGTGCTTTCCATCATGTCTACACGACCCAATGTCACCTCCGGAGAGTTCACTAAAGAACAAGTTAAAAATCGACAGGTAAATATTCTCTTCTTCGGAAACTTTCACAAAATGTCTTTCGAACAATACAATTGGGCCATGAAAGAAATTATCGATGACAAAGACTATGTTTATGAGTCACTGACCAAAGACTTGTATCTTCTGGGTGTGGTGCTGAACAGGAAATACAATTTACTCCGACTGACCTATACCATCTTCATGATCGGAATGATCGTGTCTGTATTGAGCTTCGTGGTGGCGTTCTGGCTAATTTAATTGCTTCATCAGGTCATCGTAGGTGATGGTTTCTTCCTGACCATGCTCCTGCTTAGCTTGTTCTTTAGTCGTATAGAGGACTTCAACACGTATGGCTTTCAAACCAACAACGCCCTGAACGTCTTCCAATTCTAAAAATTCCACGGTAGGTCCTAAGTAGTTCTTTTTTTGCAGGTATTTAATGTAGCGTTTGTATTCGATCTCATCACTATTTTGTGAGTAGATAATGGCTATTTTACCCTTTTGAGTAATCCGCTCCTCAGAGCCTTTTATCGTCGCTTTATCGATACGTTTTTTAATGATCTCGTAGCGCGCGTTGTAGGTGCCGTCCACATCAAATTTCTTCTCGTCCATTCGATAGCGAATGGATAAGGTGCTATTGAAGACTAAGATCAACGAAGCGGCATCCAATTTTAAGGGAACATCCTCATGCAGTTGATAAAACTTATTCTCCATCTCGCACATGGTGCGAAGTTGCCATAGACGCAAGTTGTACAGATAGACCTCGTCAAAGTCCTGTTCCTCAGCCATGGAAGAACCGATGTAGATATTGTGATCAACCCCATCCGTTTTGTAGCGCTCAAAATAATGCGGATAATTCTTTTGTGCCTCCAGCTGCCTCTGATCGATAAGTTTAGCCATCGCTTTATTGATGCGCTGCACGGTGATATCATAATCCCCACGATTATCATAAATAGTACCGTTGTCCTCGTTGAGCAGGCTGCGGTATTGATCGATTTTTGGAGCCAATTTCTTATTGTTCTTGCGTAAATGCTCCAATACAGGATTGATCTCCGTACTCATTAAATTGAACACTTCGTTTTCTGAAGAGGTATTTAAATGATCTTTGATCTCATCCAGGAAATCGCTCAATCGCAATCGCATCTGGTCGTAAATGGGCGCGCCTTCCACCTCGTAGGCTTCCATCATGATTTCAAGTACCAGGGTCAATTGTTTGGTCAAATCTTGTTGAATGGCCTCATTACGCGCATCTGAAGAACCTACAATATCGATTTGTCCGTAAAGCGGATAAATATCCTCAAAAGCGATATCTCTAAAATTGGCGTAACCTTGTTGATCGTAGGTGCGTATAAAGCGTCTGGCCTCGCGTTCAAATATCCAAAGTACACTCGGGTGTATAGAAGTACACTCACTTTGAATCACTGCTTTAATTCTATTTTCCTCTTCTACTCTACTACGCTCCACATCAGTCACGATGTAGGGCAGAATATCCTCTAATTTCGTGGCATTAATACTGTTCAACTCATTCTTACGACGGGAAACCAATTCCAATACTCCCAATAACTTATTGTCCTTGGCGATCGGAGCCAAAATACAACTGGCCACCTCTTGCGCAAGCAAGTTTTCAGAAAGGAGGTTGTGATTGGTCGCGATCGCATATTCTGGCACATTGGCTATGGAAAAATAGGTCTTCTCTTCAATTAGGGCCTTGTATGAGCCCGCACACATGGCATTGTGACAATCGTGCTCCTGGTCTTGGTTGAGTATAAAACTGGTGGTGTAGCTGTCGTCACGTTGTTCAAAGACGTTTTCATCGCCATTGAATACGGTGAAACCAACACGCAGATCGGGAATCTTATAGATGGATTGAAAGATCTCTGTAAATTGAGCCTGGCCTTCTGCTCTACTCGCATTACTATTCTGTAGTAAGGCCGTTTTTAATTCTGAGATCGCGTCATCAACAGATACATCGGTGAGATTCATGATGGTAAAACCTCGGAAGATCCAGCTCTGTGGAGGAAATTTTTCTTTCCACAAGGCAATATTATCCACGTTTTGGATCAACAGATCCACATCTTCTTGGGTGATCTCTTGAGCATTATCGGTAGGTTCGATATCAATAAAATCAGCGTTCATTGCGACCCGATAATGCCTGAGTAGCCCATCTTTGTCCGGAATGTCATAGTAGATTGGTTTCGAAAAATCGATGGAATACCCATAATAGGTGTTCAGGATAATAATGCAGGCATAGATGTAGAACATCTCCTCATCCATATTACGCATGGTGAGTTCAAAGGAATCGCCAGCATCATTCAAAATATTCTTGAAGCGCTGCGAAGCGTTGAAAATAATGTTGTGAAACGGAATAGAAGCAGCTTTGATCTCATTGTAAGTCAGAATCGACGGGAACAAATCATCCATCAATATCCGGATTGCGTCCTTGTATTTTTCTAATGCTCCAAAATCACTGATCCCCTCCTCCAATTGAGGAAACGTACGAACGTAGTCCAGTAAGTTTTCAATATGCTGTCGCGAAATACTACTTGTTTCTGTTCGTAAACGCTCTTCATACTGCTCGATAACGCGATGAAAGCTCACACGTATATCTAATGGAAAATCTTCTAATTGCCTCTTCATTGCCCCAAATTCTTAACAAGAAATATAGGCAAATTTACGCTTGACCAAGGCCTACAAGCTTGATTTAACAAGGTTTTATACCTTCTTAGCTCCTTTATGTTATCGCATTATCGCTATTTTTGCGCAAAATTTAATTACCATGAAATACCTCCTTCAACTCTTTGCAGTTGTTTCTTTACTGGGTTGTTCCACCCAGACCGATGCCCGGCTCACCGGAACTATTGACAACAGCTTAAACGGCAAGGAAGTCTACCTGCAACGAATTTCAGAAACTGCAGCCATTGAAACAATGGATACTGCTGTGGTTGATAACGGACAGTTCGTTTTCCCGAATTTCTATACGGACAACCCGGATATGCGCCTTCTAGCCTTTGAAGGGCTGGAAGGAAATATCGTAGTCGTGGCAGAACCGGAAACGATTGAAGTTACGGTGTACAAAGACAGTCTGCGTAAATCTACGGTCAGTGGCGGTCCTGAAAATACCTTCTTTCAGGAATACCTGAAGGAGATACAAACCATTAATACTAAAAAAGGAGAACTGCAGCAGGAATTCTTTCAAGCGCGGCGGGAAGGAGATCTGGCTCGTACCGAAGAGATCAAAAAAACGATCACCAAGATGGACAGTACCACTTTAGCTACACGCTCTGAAAAAATCAGAAGAAAACCGGGATCTATCGTGGCCATGGTCATGCTCTCTGATCTCTTAAGCCTGAACATCATCAAAGGTGAGCAAGCCGATCAATTGTACCAGTCTTTTGACCCAAAGATTCAGGAATCGGTATTAGGTCAAAATATTGAAGAGGGTATTGCCCGACTCAAATCGAGAGAATTGGCGGCCAAGACTGCTGAAATCGGGAATAAGGCTCCTGAATTCAGTGCTCCTACTCCTTCCGGGGAAACCTTAGCCCTTTCGGAAACACTTGGCAAATACACCATCATCGACTTTTGGGCTTCCTGGTGCGCTCCTTGCCGTATTGAGAATCCAAATGTGGTTCGGGCTTATCAGCAATACCATGACAAAGGATTGAATATCATCAGCGTTTCTCTTGATAAGCCCAATCAGGCCGAAAAATGGAAACAGGCCATTGAAAAAGACAATATGGACTGGTACCACGTTTCTAACCTTCAATTTTGGGATGATCCTATTGCCCGACGCTACGGAGTACGCAGTATCCCGACCACTTTCTTGTTGGATGAAAATGGGGTCATCATCGCTAAGAATTTAAGAGGCGATGCGCTACAGGCTAAGCTGGCAGAACTTCTGGGGGATGATGTCTAAATTATTTGAAAATATCTCACAAAAGCCACGCCATTGCGTGGCTTTTTCTTTTTATCTTCCCTTCTGATTGATGCAAAAGTACCCTATGAAGTTAGTTAAGATGACCAGAAGAAAATCGAAAACAACGGGATTACCACCGGGCAGTGTGGTCTATGTGGGAAAGAAAGAGATTCCTCTTCAGGTGGATGCTGTCGACTACACCGCCGATGAATTCTGGGAGAAGCGACTTGAGGATTTGGAGGAATGCTTCCCGTTCAAAGCAACCCCCTCCATCAGTTGGATCAACTTCACGGGACTGAACAATACGGATGAGATCATCAAGTTGGGTAAGCATTACGATTGGCACCACTTACTCATGGAAGATATTGCCAATACGCGCCAACGTCCAAAATTGGACGAATACGAAAATTATCTCTTCTGCGTATTTAAAATGCTCTACTACAATAGAGAAGGTGAATTAACCATAGAACACCTCTCCCTGGTGCTGGGCTCCAATTACGTGGTGACCTTCCAGGAAGAAGAAGAGGATGTTTTTGACGATATCAGAGATCGACTGCGGCACGCCAAGGGACGTATTAGAGGCGCCAGCGCTGACTATCTTTTTTATGCATTAATGGACAGCGTGGTGGACTATTACTTCGTGGTGCTCGAAGAATTAGGAGAACGCATAGAGCGGCTGGAGAATGAGGTGTATGGTGAAGTTACAGACGATACCGTTCGAAAAATTCAAGAACTCAAACGCGAGGCGGTTAAAATTAGGCGAAGCATCTATCCGGTACGCGAAGTGCTGAACAAGATCGAGAAGACCCAGCACTTTTTGATCGAAGGACAGACCATGACGTATTTTAGAGATCTCTACGATCATACCATTCAGGTCATAGAGACCATTGAGACCTATAGGGATACCATTTCCGGTTTAATGGATGCTTACATGAGTAATGTGAGCAATAAAATGAACCAGGTGATGAAAGTGCTGACCATCATCGCCACTATTTTTATTCCGCTAACCTTCATCGCAGGGATTTACGGCATGAATTTCGAGTACATTCCTGAACTGCAATGGAAGTACAGCTATTTTGTACTCTGGGGAATCATGATCGTTGTCTTTTTGGCCATGCTCTACTACTTCAAGCGCAAAAAATGGTTATAACTAAAAAAGTCCCGATAACTCGGGACTTTTTTAATTCAGGCTATAGCGGGTCTTAGGCGGTAACGCCGGCAGACAATCGCTTATAGATTCCTTTTTCCAAACGCTCGCGAATGGCTGAAAAGGCCTCCAGGGTTTCCTCAACATCCTGCAAGGTATGCGAAGCAGTAGGGATCAAACGAAGTAAGATTAACCCTTTTGGGATCACCGGATAGACCACAATGGAACAGAAAATTCCGTGATTTTCTCTCAAATCTTTTACCAAGGCCATAGCCTCTGGTATACTTCCTTTCAGATAGACCGGAGTCACGCAACTTTGCGTAGTACCAATATCGAATCCACGTTCTTTCAGACCGTTTTGTAGAGCATTTACATTGGCCCACAATTTTTCTCTTAGCTCGGGCATGGTGCGCAACATGTCCAATCGCTTTAAAGCTCCAACCACGAGTTGCATTTGAAGCGACTTGGCAAACATTTGCGAACGCAAATTGTATTTCAAATAATCAATGATCTCTTGATCAGCAGCAATAAATGCACCGGTACTGGCCATCGATTTAGCAAAGGTGGCAAAATACACATCTATCTGATCCTGTACCCCCTGCTCTTCTCCGGCTCCTGCTCCGGTGGCACCCAAGGTTCCAAAACCGTGAGCATCATCAACAAACAGTCGGAAGTTATACTTCTCTTTTAAAGCAACAATCTCCTTCAGCTTTCCTTGCTCTCCACGCATTCCAAAAACCCCTTCGGAGATCAGAAGAATCCCTCCTCCGGTCTGCTCAGCAAGTTTGGTCGCTCGCTGTAAGTTCTTTTCGATACTGTCCATATCGTTGTGCTTATAGGTAAAGCGTTTCCCCATATGCAAACGCACGCCGTCAATGATGCAGGCGTGGGCATCAACATCGTAGACAATTATGTCTTCCTTGGAAACCAGAGCATCCACGGTAGATACCATTCCCTGATACCCAAAATTGAGGAGGTATGCAGCCTCTTTCTTGACAAAGGCAGCCAATTCATTCTGCAACTGTTCGTGCAGATCAGTGTGCCCGCTCATCATACGCGCTCCCATGGGATAGGCAGAACCGAATTCTGCAGCCGCGTCTGCGTCGACCTTACGAACCTCAGGCATGTTAGCAAGACCTAAGTAATCATTAACGCTCCAGGTGATCACTTCCTTCCCCTGAAACTTCATGCGGTTAGAAATTGGACCTTCCAGTTTTGGGAACACGAAATACCCTTCCGCTTGTTCCGCCCACTTCCCTAAAGGCCCTTTGTCTTTGTAAATTTTATCGAATAAGTCTTTCATGCTTTGGTTTTGTACAAGTTGCAAAAATACTGAATTAATCAATTCCTTAAAAAAAGGATTTCAACAAGATTTCAACCTAAAAAAAACTTCCGCCGGGGCAGAAGTTCAATTCCTTAGTTCGAGAAGGTATTACTTGATGTACTCGATCTCATTAGGGGACTCTTCTTCCATCTGATCGAAAAATCCTTGATCTTCCATCCAGCTGTCGCTATAGACTTTACTCATATACCGACTCCCGTGATCTGGAAAGAGCACCACAACCCGACTGTCCTCCGTAAACTCACCGGCTTCAGCCAATTGTTTGATCCCTTGCATGGCTGCACCACTGGTATAACCCACAAATAAGCCTTCGGTTCTGGCGATCTCCCGTGCAGTGTGTGCACTATCCTCATCCGTCACTTTCACAAAAGAGTCGATAGCATCAAAATCTGTAGCACTCGGGATCATGTTTTTACCCAATCCCTCAATGCGATACGGATAAATCTCTTTTTCATCCAACTCCCGCGTTTCGTGGTATTTTTTGATCACCGATCCGTAGGCATCAATCCCGATGACTTTGATCTCCGGATTCTGCTCCTTGAGGTAGCGCGCTGTACCTGAAATAGTCCCGCCGGTTCCACTGCAAGCCACAAAATGGGTGATCTTTCCCTGGGTTTGCTCCCAGATTTCAGGCCCGGTACTGCGGTAATGCGCTTCTACATTCAAGGCATTGAAATACTGATTGATGTAGATAGACCCTTCGGTTTCCTCGTGCAAGCGCTGTGCAACGCTGTAGTACGACCTGGGATCGTCAGCCTTGACGTTTGCCGGACAAACGTAGACCTTGGCCCCCATTGACTTGAGCGCATCAATTTTATCAGGAGAAGACTTAGAACTTACCGCCAGGATGCATTGATAGCCTTTGACGATACTCACCATGGCTAAACTAAAACCGGTATTTCCCGAAGTCGTTTCAATGATGGTGTCGCCGGGCTTCAAAATGCCTTTACGCTCTGCCTCTTCAATAATATGCAGTGCGATGCGATCTTTGGCGCTATGCCCGGGATTAAAGGCCTCTACCTTGGCGTAAAAAGTTCCTGGAATATCTTTAGTGGTTTGATTGAGCCTGATCAGGGGAGTGTTTCCAATCAGATCAAGTACGTGATCGTACACCTTTAGGTTTTCTTTCATACAGTGGGTTTCTGTAGTTTACACCGCCAATTTTTATACGATGCAAAACCGTGCAAAGTTAATCAAATAATATTATTTATCGATTTTACCTTCCAGATCCAAGAGAAAAGCATAATCTTCTGCGATCTCCTTTAACGCTTCAAATCGTCCGGAGGCTCCTCCATGGCCTGCTTCCATATTGCAATGGAACAAAATCTTCGTTTCGGCCAGGTTCTCCTCACGAAGACGAGCCACCCACTTGGCTGGTTCCCAGTACTGCACCTGGCTATCGTGATACCCTGTGGTGACCAGTACATGAGGAAACGCTTTCGCGAAAGCGTTATCATACGGACTGTAACTCTTCATATACGTGTAGTACTCAGGATCATTGGGATCTCCCCATTCGTCATACTCTCCGGTCGTTAGCGGGATGGAGTCGTCCAGCATGGTCGTGACCACGTCCACAAAGGGTACTGCAGCGATAACCCCATGATACAACTCAGGAGCCATATTGATCACGGCTCCGATCAACAACCCCCCAGCCGAACCTCCATAAGCATAGAGATGCTGCGGACTGGTATACTGTTCTGCAATCAGATGGCGGGAGCAAGCAATAAAGTCGGTGAACGTATTGCGTTTTTGTAGAAGTTTGCCCGACTCGTACCAGGCGCGTCCCAGATACTCACTTCCGCGCACGTGAGCGATCGCAAAAATAAATCCGCGGTCCAACAAACTCAGTCGGGTGGAAGAAAAGGAAGGATCAATGGTATTCCCATAACTACCGTAACCATATAGCAAGAGGGGCGCTTTACCGTCCAATCGGGTATCCTTATGCCGGATCAAAGAAATAGGTACTTGGGTATCGTCTTCTGCCAGGGCCCACAAGCGCTCCATCGCATAATTCTCTTTGCTGAACTTAGGGTCCAGCACTTCTTGTTCCTTACGCACGATCTTGGTACGCTTGACCATGTCGTAATCGATGATGGAATTGGGGGTATTCAATGCATTGTAGGCATACCTCAACTCCACCGTGTCGAAGTCCACATTGGTCGTCGTATAGGCCGAATAGGTTTCATTGTCAAAACGCATGTAGTGCGGTTCAGAGCCATCCCAGGGATTGATCTGAATTTGACTCAGGCCCTGGCGACGCTCGCTTATGACCAGGAATTGCTTAAAAATATCGATGTCTTCGATCAAGGTATCCTCCCTATGTGCGATCACCTCCTCCCAGTGTTCTTTGGAGGGCGCATGCACCGGCGTTTTCATCAATTTAAAATTGGTGGCGCCGTCGTCATTGGTGACAATGTAAAATTGATCTTCAAAATGACTGATGCCATACTCAAGTCCTCGTATACGCCTTTGGATGACCCGGAACTCTTTTTCAGGAGCATCGGCTTCAGCCACTCTGATCTCACTGGTCAAGGTGCTCTCCGAACCAATAACGATATAGGCCCTGGATTTGGTTTTATACACATAGGTATGAAAGGTTTCGTCCTGCTCTTCATAGACCAGGACATCCTCTTCAGGAGCAGTTCCTAACCGATGTTTGAAC
Organism: Flavobacteriaceae bacterium YJPT1-3; assembly: GCA_029866965.1. GTDB lineage: Bacteria > Bacteroidota > Bacteroidia > Flavobacteriales > Flavobacteriaceae > Croceiramulus > Croceiramulus getboli. The sequence continues at coordinate 2,934,128 of CP123444.1, forward strand.
ACTTGAAAGGACCTCAGGGTTTGCGGGTCCTTGCGGGTATAGAATACGGTTTGATTATCATTGCCCCAAACCGCTCTTCCTGTGGTATTCTCAATACAGTCTTCCAACAGCTTTCCGCTGGCAATATCCTTAAAACGCAATTGATATTGTCTTCTACTCACCGTATCTATACCAAAAGCGGCGAGTTGGTTGTTTTCGGAAATACTGAATCCGGCCTGATGGAAATAAGTAAATCCTTCTGCCATGGCATTATTGTCAAACAGCATTTCTTCCTGTGCTTGCAAAGCGCCTTTTTTACGGCAATAGAGCGGGTAGCCCTTATCTTTTTCAAAGCGGGTGTAGTACCAATAGCCATTGCGCTTAAAAGGAACCGAGGCGTCATCCTCTTTGATCCGTCCCTTCATCTCTTCAAAGAGCTGCTGCTGGAATTCCTGGGTATGCGCCGTCATCGCGTCATTGTACTCATTTTCAGCCTTGAGGTGGTCCAACACTCCAGGCGCATCCCGCTGATTCATCCAGAAATAAGGATCAGAGCGATGGTCACCGTGTTTTTCGAGTATTTTATCAATTTTTCGCGCTACAGGCGCAGGAATGGTAGTCGTCAAGAGTAGGTACTTAAAAATTAATTGCTGCAAAAGTAGTTCATAGCAGAGCACTTCAAGAATCCTTCCCAATTTTAGCATATGGGGGTATGGATTCTTAACTTTGCATCCACAAAAGAGATACCTATGTTTGGAGATATGATGGGGAAGCTTAAAGCGGCCCAGGAAAAAGCAGCAGCGACTAAAGAACGATTGAAAACCGTGCTCCTTGATGAACAATCCAATGATCAACTGCTCTCGGTCACCGTTAGCGCGACCGGCCGGTTGAAAAGTATAAACGTGCAGGACGAGTTACTGGAGGACAAAGAACAATTGGAGGACTATTTGATCCTAACGGTCAACAAAGCCCTCGAACGAGCACAGCACATCCATGATCAGGAAATGGCAGCAGTAGCCAAAGAAGGCATGCCTGATATTCCGGGGTTGGATTTGTTTAAATAAATACATCAGACTGGATTTGTCTCTAGATCGCTCCCTAGTTTTTACGGGAACTACCCTAAATCGAGTGCAATTAAAGCGGACGTACGCCTGACGGTCAGATCTGTTTGAGAATATCCAGAAATTCAGCATGCAATTCATCGGTATAGTCATAATGGGTGACGATGCGTAATTTGCCTCTACCCAACGCACTCAAGCGCACTCCCTTTTGCTCTAAATGCTTAATGAAAGCTGCTTCATCCTCCGACTCCTGCAAAGCAAAAATAACAATGTTGGTCTCGGTGGGCTCTACGCTCGCCACCTTGGGATGACTGCTTAAGACCTCAGCGATCTCCCGGGCCTTTTGATGGTCCTCAACCAGGCGTTGACGATGGTGATCCAGGGCGTAAATTCCTGCGGCGGCCATAAAGCCTCCCTGGCGCATACCACCCCCCAGTACCTTACGCACCCGCATGGCATTATCCATATAGCGTTTTTTACCGACCAAAACAGAGCCCATGGGAGCCCCCAATCCCTTGGATAAGCAGACCGAAATGGTATCGAACAAGGCTCCAAAGGTTTTTGGATCTTCTCCGGTGGCGACCATGGCATTCCACAAACGGGCTCCATCCAGGTGTAGCCCTAATCCATGGGCTTCGCAAACCGCTTTGATTTTCTTGATCTCCTCCAGATCGTAGCAAGCACCACCCCCTTTATTGGTGGTGTTTTCCAGACAGACCAGTCGGGTTAAGGGACTGTGATAAAAATCAGGGGGATTGATATGGTCTTCCACCTGTGTTGCTGTGATCATCCCCCTATGTCCCTGAACAAGTTTGCAAGAAACTCCGCTATTGAAAGAAACTCCTCCTCCTTCATAATTGAAGACATGGGCGTAATGATCGCAGATCAGTTGTTCTCCTGGCTGGGTATGCAGTTTGATCGCCGCTTGATTGGTCATACTTCCGGTAGGGAAATACAAGGCGCTGTCCATCCCAAAAAGTTGGGCTACCTTTTCTTCCAAGGCGTTTACCGTGGGGTCTTCTTTGTAGACATCATCGCCAACTTCCGCCTGCATTATAGCCTCTAACATGCCCGGAGTAGGTTTGGTAAAGGTGTCGCTTCTTAATTCTATCGTTTTCATAGTCCTAAATGTTCTCCTCCATCTACCGGAATGATAGCTCCGTTGATCCATCGGGCTTCCTCTCTGCAAAGCAGATATACGACATGGGCCACATCTTGAGGCGTGGTCAGTCTACCGGAGGGGTTTCGTTGTTCACTGTGTTTGAGTAGTTCTTGCACACCGGGAATTTTACGCAAACTGGGCGTATCGGTTACACCCGCCTGGATACAGTTGGCGGTGATTCCCAGAGGAGCATAGGCCATCGCTATCGATCGGACTATGGACTCCAGAGCGGCTTTGGCCGCACCCACCGCCCCATAGTTCTGGAGGGGCCTGCGACTCCCCTCACTGGTAAAGGCGATCACCCGGGCTGACGATGCGAATAAGTTCGCTTTCGCGAAAGCGTCCACCCACAAATACAAACTGGTCGCCATGGCTTCCAGAGTAATGCTGAAATCGGCGGCTTGTAAGGTCTCTTCCTGCTCACTGTGCATGGGTTTTAGATTGCCCTTAGCGATGCTGTGCACCAGTGCCCGTACTTTGCCGGTACCGCTGTGCTGTTTGATCTGCTTCACCACCGGGCCTAGCGCCTGGGGTTGAGTGGCGTCCGCATTTATAGCGATCACCTCGCTGCCCTGAGATTGCATGTGTTTCAGCGCCTCATTCAGTTCCTGAAGTTGGCTACGCCTGGACCGATGTACGATGCAAATATGAGCCCCTGCCGCTGCCATTCTTTGGGCCGTAGCCAGACCCAGGCCGGAACTGCCACCCAAAATGACCACCCATTGATCGTTAAATTCGTTCATTGTTGTTGTTACCATTCCAGCAATATGCGTTGCGCTGAAAATCCAGGACCAAAACTAAGCATAATCCCGTAGTCTCCGGCAGCCGGCTGCTGCTCCATGAACTGTTCTAACACATAAAGAACAGTAGCACTGCTCATGTTGCCATAGCGCCGAAGCACTTCTTTAGTGGCGTCAATGTTCTTCCCATATTTTCCAAATAAATCTTCTACGGTCTCTACGATCTTTCTTCCCCCGGGATGAAAGATCAAATGATCGACATCCTGAATGCTCAGACCATTGCGCTCCAGAAAAGGATTGATGATCTGCGGGAAGTGCTCCGCTATGGTTTCAGGAACAGCTGGATCGAGTATCATTTGCAAGCCGCTATTGACCAGTTCAAAGCCCATCATGTGGGTGGCCTGATAGAAATGATACATTCCGAAATCTTTGATCTTGGGACCGGTATCGTTTTCATGCGAGGAGAGCAATACGCAGGCGGCCCCGTCTCCAAAGATGGCTGCGCTCACCACATTGGCCATCGAATAATCGTCCAACTGAAATGTAGCAGTGGGACTTTCGACCGCGACCACTGCAGCCCGTTTTCCCGGGTGTGCTTTCAAGAACTCATAGGCGTAGATCATCCCGGAAATTCCGGCCGCACAGCCCATTTCAGTCACCGGTAATCGCACAGTGTCTTGTTTTAGCTTCAAATCGTTGATCAAATAGGCATCCAGAGAAGGGATCATGATCCCGGTGCAGCTCACCGTGATGAGATAATCAATAGCTTCCGGCTGCCACTCGCTTTTTTTCAGGGCCTTGCTGAGCACCTGTTTCCCCAGCTGCTTTACTTCCCGTACATAGATTTGATTTTTTTCCTCAAAAGAAGTTTGAGTAAAGACCTCTTCCGGAGCCATGATGGAATAGCGTTTATCTACGGCGGCATTCCCAAAGATCTTTTTCACCTTGCGCTGAAACCGGGAGTCCTGATCAGCCAGCCACAGGTCCAGCAAGGGCATGATGCTCTCTGTATCTCGGGAATAGGCAGGCAACTGCTTGGCTACCGCAGTTATAGTGACTGTTGTTTGGGTATGTTCCATAGTAAGCGAAAGGCCCATTTACGGGCAATTGTATCATTAGTAATTCCCAAATTTTCAGAGAGGGATTGAAGCTCTGATTTGGTAAAGCTTCTCAGTATGGAGAGCCGCCCATCATGTCGGGCCAACGGACTCCGTATAAAAATAGCACTAAATAGGCGAAACAGCTGAAAAGCCCAGCGGGAACGTTCCAGATCATTGATGATCAATTGCAATCTTGTCATCTTACATAAAGCTCGTAAGAAGGTACTCACATCCTCCGGCTGCAAATGATGCAAGGTCAACGTACATAAAACGAAATCATAAGGATCTGCTTCGGAATCTCGTTGAGTGATGTCTTTATGAAGAAATATGATACCGGGACTCTGCTTTCGGGCCAGGTCCAAACTGGCGGAATTAAGATCAATACCTACGAGCTCCAACTCGACCGGATGATCCTTAAAGTGCTCCTGGATGGTACGTAGCATTTCTCCATCTCCGCATCCCACATCGACCAGGGTAAAGCGGGTTCGATCGGGATGTCTGGCGATCACGGTTTCAATGGCTTTAATAGTAATCCGGTTTCCGCCCAGCCAGCGATTGACCCTGCTGATGTCACTCAAAGCCAGGTTTAAGACCTTAGGATCCAGTCCGGGACGGTCCATTAACTCCTCTTCCCTACTTCTGCGGCTAAAATCAATCGTCATAAGGAGGTTCCATGGGTGGCTGCAATCAGCCGATTTAATAAGGACGGGCTTCTTCGTACCAGATCGACACTCACAGAGGCCAGGCTCTCATGGAGTAGCAGGCGTTGGAGCCAGCGTCCGGTGCGCAAACGCGTACGGAATTGTCGATTCCAATGTCTTGTGTATTGTTTTTCCAGTGACTCTCGTTGTACGGAAGAGGTACGCGCGTGCTCCAACCAGAGTTCAGCGGCTATTTTAGCGCTGTGAATGGCCATAGCCATCCCGTTTCCGCACAGCGGATGAATGAGACCAGCAGCATCCCCCAGCATCCAGACGTGATCGACCACCGCTTCTTTCGCCTCGAAGCTGATCTGGCTGATTGTCAGCCGCTCCTCAAAGTCGATCGTATGGGACTTAAAAAACGCATCCAGAGCTGAATTTTCAGAAAGGACGTCTTCTTCAAAGTCCCTTAAATTCTTATACAAATCAAACGAATCCAGGTGCGTCAGGTAACACACATTGATCCGTCCGTTCTCCACCTGTGACAGACCGCAGTACCCCCCTTTAAAATGATGTAACCCTACGAGCTCCGCCGGCCATGCGCCCTGATAATGGGCTTTGACCGCAAGCCAAGGGGTTTGCTTCCGGATGAAATTTCGCGAAAGCTGTTTATCGAGCAGGCTGCGCTTGCCATAGGCGCCAAACACCCACTTCGCTCTATACGAATGTTGAGCAGTCCATACTTCAAAGGTACTCTGCAGATAGTGAACTGCTGTCACTTGTTGCTGTACTAAGGCTCCACCACATTCCTGATATCGCTTCGCCAGGGCTTCGTCCAAAGCATACCTGCTGATTCCTAAAGCTCCCAGAGGTAATGAGGTCGTTAAGGTTTTTCCTTGTTGGTTACTGAACTCCAGGCGTTCGATCTGCACCGAGGTCAAGTCACGCACGCGCACGCCTAAGGAATTCAAATAAGGCTCCACTTCCAGGCTCAGGTACTCACCACACACCTTGTGTTTGGGGTAAGCGTAGCGCTCCATCACTAGGGTCTGAACGCCCGCTCGTTGCAAATGAATGCCCGCACAAAGTCCGGCTAGACCTCCTCCAATAATAATGACTGAATATTCTTTACTCACAGCCTTTCAAGTTACTTCAAATGGATAGTATCACATAAAAAAAGCCCCGGAAAAATTTCCGAGGCTTTACACTAGGTTTTAGGCTAGGGATTAACCTTTAACCCCTTGATTTGCTTGCTCGATTGCCGCGTCCTTCATTTCTTGATTAGGAACAATTCCCAAAGTTACACGTCGGTTTTTAGCACGTCCTTCTGCAGTTTCGTTGGTTGCAGTAGGCTGATCCTCGCCGTACCAAACGGTGGTGAATCGATCGTTTGCCAATCCGCGACTGGTAAAATAACCCGTTACCGCTTGAGCTCTGTTTTTAGATAAGGTCATGTTGTACGAGGCCGCTCCTACACTATCGGTATGTCCGGCCACGATCACATTGGTTTGTGGATACTCTACAAGTACATTGTATAACTTGTTCAGTGTTTCCTGAGAAGCCTGATTGATGTTATACTTATCCGTAGCAAAATAAACACCACTGTTTTCGTCAAAGGTAACGACAATTCCATCATCCACACGTTCCACCTGCGCACCGGGAATTTCTTCCTCAATCCGCTGTGCCTGCTTGTCCATTTTATTACCAATAATAACACCAGCAGTTCCGCCCACGACACCACCAATCACGGCGCCTAACTCTGAATTGTTGCCATCTCCAACGTTGTTACCGATGATAGCACCTAAAATGGCACCTCCGGTAGCACCAATAACGGCTCCCTTCTGTTTATTATTTGCATTCTTCGTTGCTTCACAACCGCTAAGGACCATCAGCCCTAAAGCCATCATTAGCATGTATTTTCCTATTGTTTTCATGGTATATGTTTAAATGTTATTATTCTGAGATTTTACTGAAATTCATCGTGATGACAAATGGGCTACCATTGACCTGTAAGGTCTGTTGAAAGGTTAACGATTCTTCGCTTAAATACGATAAGCTGAGACGAAATCCTTTATTATTCATGGTCGAGCGCATTTTCTCATCAGTAGGTTTTAGTAAGATGTCATAGTTTAACGCATCTTCACCTACGTCCGGGATACTCCAAACAAAGTAGCGCTTCCCACCCGGACAATCCGGATCAGTAATCTCATAATTTCCAAAGTTATTATTAGGGATAAAACGCCAGGTGCTGCCGGTAAGGCATTCTGCCGACACATCGTCAAATAAAGTCACATTATAAGTGCCAGGAGCACTTCCATAAGTGATTTCATCCAACGACCAATATCCTTTAAGTGTTTTGCGTGATTCTTTCACGACTTTACGGGGTCCGCATGATACTGCTAAAGCAGCCACACAGAGTATTAGCATGAGCTTTTTCATCAAGTTATTATTTATAAAGATTAGGGATTCTTATTTGAACAATCTGCTTATCAAGGAGATAAGAAACAATACAATAAAAATGAAAAACAAAATTCGGGCGATACTTTCAGCACCTGAGGCTATTCCCCCAAATCCAAAAATTGCTGCAATTATTGCAATGACGATAAAAATGATAGTCCAACGTAACATAGTTTTAAATATTGATTAGTATACCTAAATGTACAGCTATGAACAGGGCTTAGATCGCTCATTAATAATGTTTAACGCAACTCTGTTAAATTCCCTTAACGGAAATGCCATCCCTGGATGCAGTAGTTAAAATCTTAACATTCTTAATAGGCCAATAGCTCGCGCAGTGTAGCTGCCAGACGCTTTCGCGAAAGGTACTCCTCCTCCAGGGCAGGCGCAAAGGGAATGGGTGTCTCTGCACTGGTCACCCGGCGTACCGGGCCATCCAATGCCTCAAAACAATGCTCGTTGATCCAGGCCGAAATGTCGGAAGCCACACTGCCAAAGCCTGAATCTTCGGTTAGGATGAGTGCTTTCCCGGTTTTTTTAACGGACGTTTCCAGGGTCTGATAGTCCAGAGGCTGCAGACAGCGTAGATCAATAAGCTCAACATCCTGATAGGCTTCATCTTCTAAAAGTTCGAGCGCCCAGTGCACTCCGGCACCGTAAGTGATCAAACTCAGTGCCTCTCCCTCCTTCAGCAGTTTCGCCCGGCCCAGCGGTAAGGTGTAATAATCCTCGGGTACTTCCTGTCGGATACTCCGGTATAAGGCTTTGTGTTCAAAAAAGAGTACCGGATTGGGATCTTCAATTGCCGAAGCAAGCAGTCCCTTGGCATCATAAGGAAACGCCGGATAGATGACCTTGAGTCCGGGAGTATGGGTAAACCAGGCTTCATTGGTCTGACTGTGAAACGGTCCGGCTCCTACTCCGGCCCCGCAAGGCATCCTAATAACTACATCTGCAGCCTGTCCCCAGCGGTAATGACTCTTGGCCAGATAGTTCACAATGGGATTGAATCCGGAAGTGACAAAATCAGAAAACTGCATTTCCACTACGGCTTTAAACCCATTGATGGCTAAGCCCATAGCGGCTTCCACGATAGCACTTTCACAAATAGGGGTATTACGTACCCGTTCGGCTCCAAAGGCTTCCAGGAATCCTGCTGTAATCTTAAACACCCCTCCATAGGCCGCGATATCCTGACCCATGAGCACTAAGTGCTCGTGACGCTCCATGGCTTGATACAAGCCCTGGGAAATCGCATCGATCAACCGCTGTTCTTTCGTGTTCTTTCCGGGCTGAATAACAAGCGGTTCGAAAGGCGCATAGACGTCGTCTAGCTCTTCTTGAAGGGTGGAACGTATTTCAGGTTCTTCCGCTGCCTTGTCCAGAGCAGCGTCTATTTCTTGCTGGATGGTATGGGTCATCTCTTCTTCCAATTCCTCGGTAAGAATACCCTCCTTCATCAGGAAGGATTTGAAGTTGGTCAAAGGATCTTTCTCCGCCCAGGTCTCCATGAGTTCGTCAGGCACATATTTGGTGCCGCTGGCCTCTTCATGGCCACGCATGCGAAAGGTCTTGAACTCAATCAAGACCGGCCTCGGATGGGCTCTCATGTCTTCGGCTATACGACTTACGGTTTCGTAAACTTCGATGATGTTGTTTCCGTCCACCCGATGCGCTTCCATACCGTATCCGGCTCCCCGGTCGGCCAGATGCTCGCAACGGTACTGCTCTTCGGTAGGTGTGGATAGGCCATAACCATTGTTTTCAATGCAGAAAAGCACAGGAAGTTGCCAAACGGAAGCTACGTTTAGGGCTTCGTGAAAATCCCCCTCACTCGTCCCTCCTTCTCCGGTGAATACCGCAGTGATCGCCGACTCTCCGCGCAATAGATGCCCCAAAGCAATACCGTCAGCAACGCCCAGCTGAGGACCCAAATGAGAGATCATGCCTATAATTTTATACTCCTGGGTCCCGAAGTGAAAACTGCGATCGCGTCCTTTGGTAAAGCCACTGGCCTTTCCCTGCCACTGGGTAAATAAACGAGACAAAGGGATGTGCCGATTGGTAAAGACCCCAAGATTACGGTGCATGGGTAGTATGTATTCGTCCTCCTTTAAGGCTTGAGTGACCCCGGTGGATATGGCCTCCTGGCCAATGCCACTAAACCATTTGGAGATTTTTCCTTGGCGTAATAAGATCAACATTTTCTCTTCGATCATGCGTGGCTTAAGTATGCCGTGATAGAGAGCGAGTAAACGCTCCTTACTCAGCGCTTGGGATTTATACTCCATAGGAGAAGAAGATGTGGTTGTTGACATGATTGTTGTTTGCGGTCTTTCAAATGTAGAAAAATTGCCCGCATTAGCGATCGCCATGCAGCGAAACTTATACACCTTATGGCAGCAGAAACGCCACTATTTTTTTGGTATCTTTGTATCTATACCAAGCACTCCCATGAAGAATATCCCAAGTGTAGATCTCGCTGATTTCCTAAGCGACGATCCAAAAAGAAAGCAAAAGTTTGTTGATGAAATTGGCAAGGCCTACGAAGAAATTGGTTTTGTCAGTCTGAAGAATCATTTTTTGGACGACCAGCTGGTAGACCAGCTCTACGAGGAGGTGAAGGCTTTTTTCGCCTTACCGGAATCTACCAAAAAGAACTACGAGATCCCCGGCTTGGGCGGTCAACGCGGCTATGTATCCTTTGGTAAGGAACATGCCAAGGGAAGCAGCAAAGGCGATTTGAAAGAATTTTGGCATTTTGGCCAGGAACCGGAAGCCGATGCCCGGCTCGATGAGGAGTATCCTGAAAATGTACAGGTGAAAGAGCTCGACGATTTTAATGAAGTCGGTATGCAGGCCTATCGTATGCTGGAAAAGACCGGAATTTATGTCCTTCGTGCCCTTGCGCTCTATATTGGTCTGGAGGAGCACTATTTTGATCAATGGGTAACCAATGGCAATAGTATACTGCGCCCCATTCACTATCCGCCCATTACCGAAGCCCCGGAAGGGGCCGTACGCGCAGGAGCCCACGGTGATATCAATTTGATTACCCTACTAATGGGTGCCTCAGCCGGTGGCTTGCAGGTCTTGACCATGGAGGGCGAATGGGTAGACGCCATACCGGCAGAGGACGAACTGGTCATCAATGTGGGCGACATGCTAGAGCGTCACACCAACAATAAAATGCGCTCCACCATTCATCGGGTGGTCAATCCACCTAAAGAAGAGTGGGACACACCGCGCTATTCCATTCCCTTTTTTATGCATCCCAGAAGTGACATGAAACTCAACTGTCTGGAGGCTTGTATTGACCAGGAGCATCCCAAAGCCTATCCCGATATCACGGCCGGAGAATTTTTAAATCAACGTTTGATAGAAATCGGACTGATCAAAAAATAATGGATTTAAAAGACCAACTCAGCCAATTGTTTCCCGATCATCAACCCGAACCGGAGGCGCAGCAGGAAGAAAAGGACGAACCTCAACTTTGGATGCAGGATGATCCTTTGATCTGTAAATACGAGAAGCGCAAAGGAAAGCCCATCACCATCATTGAAGGATATACCGGCGCCGATGAAGATTTCAAGCTGCTGGCCAAAGAATTGAAAAGTTGGCTTGGCGTAGGAGGCAGTTTTAAGAATGAACGCATCCTCATTCAGGGTGATTATCGAGACAAGATCATGACCTTTCTTCAGGAAAAAGGATTTAAAACCAAACGGGTAGGTGGATAAAGACATTCTTCATATCGTGAACGGCGACAGTTTTGCCAGCCGCTTGGAAACACTTAATATTCCCGGTGAGGTAGCGGTATGGAGAGAAATGCTCTGCGACGGACCAACAGCCGAAGAAGTTGGCGGCAGTGAGTTTGTCCGCTTTCGCGAAAGCTTCCTTACCACCCATTACGGCCTGGAGCAAGGGCAGTATCACGAGCAGTTCGTGACCGAACTCGAAAAGATAAAAGTAGCGAATCCAACGGATGGATTTGTGCTTTGGTTTGAGTATGATCTGTTCTGTCACCTCAATTTGCTCGCCGCTATCGCTTATTTACAGCAGCAGGCGAAAGTGCAGCCGATCTACGTGATTTGCAGTGGTTGGGAACCCGGATATGAAGGCTTGGTTGGATTGTCTCAATTGAAAACAGAAGATCTAAAGGCGCTTTATGAGCAGAAGGTACCGTTAACCTCAGAAGACCTAAAACTCGCTGCAGAGATTTGGAACGTCTACAATTCCGGAGAACCTAAAGATTTACAGCCCTACATCAGCAAAAAATCATCGTTTACTTACCTGGGTAGCTGCCTGCGGGCGCATCTGGAACGCTTTGCTGATAGCACCAACGGACTGAACGTGTTGGAAGAAAATATGCTTAAACTCATCGATGCACACGAGATTCACACAGAAAACCAATTGTTAGGGTATGCCTTAAAGCATCAGGGTTTTTATGGTTTTGGAGACCTGCAATTGAAAAAAATCATGGAACGCCTTTGTCCATTTTACACCCATGAAAATGGGTATTATCGCCTGACTTCTGAAGGAGAGGCCGCTTTGTCACGTGCTAAGAATTTCATTGAATTGATCGAAGATGATACGGTATACGGGCGGACCCAAAAGTACCGCTATCTCTACAACCGGGAGCTGAATCAGGTAATGGCGAGAACATGAGCATAGCCCCTTCTGAACTTATTCTCAATCCGGACGGCAGTATTTATCACCTTCATTTACATCCGGAAGAAGTAGCTACTACCATACTTACCGTTGGAGATCCCGATCGGGTCGATCTGGTGGCTAGCTATCTGGATCGTATCGAAGTGACCCGTCAAAAACGGGAGTTTAAAACCGTGACCGGGACCTTGGGTAAACGGCGTTTGACCATTATATCTACCGGGATAGGGACGGATAATATTGATATCGTTTTCAGCGAATTGGATGCCCTCTTCAATATTGACTTTAAGAGCCGGCAGATCAAAAAGACACCTACTTCGCTTCAGTTCATTCGTTTAGGCACCTCAGGAGCCATTCAAGAAGATATTCCAGTGGACAGTCTTTTAATCAGTAGCGCAGCCCTAGGCCTGGACAGTTTGCTGCATCATTACGACAGTCAATCCATTCGCGAAAGCGCATTAGAAAATGCTTTTATCAAACACATGGAATGGCCTGCGGCCTTGAACACACCTTACGCGGTAAAGGCTAATGCTCGCTTGTTGCAACAGTTTCAAAGTGATGAAGCACAGTGTGGCATCACCGTTACCAATGTGGGTTTTTACGGACCACAGGGAAGAAGTTTGCGATTAGCTCCTAAAAATAACAGCTTCAACGTCCAATTGAGTAGCTTCAACTATCGTACTGAGAACGGAGATCAACGCATTACCAACCTCGAAATGGAAACCTCGGGCATCTATGGTATGGCTGCTCTATTAGGACATGAAGCACTATCAATGAACGCTATCCTGGCCAATCGAGCGACTGCTCAATTCAGCACCAATACGGAAAAAACGATGCGGCGACTAATAGGATATACCTTAGATCGCTTAACACATTCTTAATTGATCATTTAACATTTTCTTGCTGATGGAAGCTGGACGGAGTTCTATTTTTAAATGATGATGAAGAAAACGACTTCAGAACAGCAGTACCCTTGTCGCCATCGCGATTTGAATTGGCTCAGTTTCAATGAACGGGTGTTACAGGAGGCAGAAGACACCCTTAATAATCCTCTTTACGAGCGGATCAAGTTCTTGGCGATCTATTCTACTAACCTCGACGAGTTTTTCCGCGTACGGGTATCCCAGTTGCGCCAAATGAAACGCATCGATAAAGAGCTGCGAAAGCGATTGACCTTACGACCTAAAAAGATAGTCAAGGATATTCTTACCATCGTAGCCGAGCAGCAGGAGCGGTTTGGTCGGATTTTCTTTGAACAGATCATTCCTGAACTGGCCCAGCATCAGATTCACTTGCTCCGCGAGCAGGATCTCAATGAAGATCAGCGCAAGGAGGTGATGAACTACTTTCATGAGCATGTGCAACCCCATATACGTACCAAGATCGTAAATTGGGAGGATGACGATTTTGTTTTTTTGGAGAACGAAAAACTCTACTTCGCTGTTGACTTTGGCCAGGACGATCAGGCGGGATTCATCTACATCCCCACCCAGGAAGTGGCCCGGTTTATTCCAATCTCCCTCAAGGCTGAATCCCATTATTACGTATTTATTGATGATCTCATCCGCCTGGTTGCCTCCAGCCTATTTCCCGATCAATCAATTTCCGGAATGTATGCCCTAAAGCTTTCCAGAGACGCTGAATTATATATCGATGATGAGTTTGATGGAATACTCGCTGAAAAGATCTATCAAAGCTTAGCGCAACGCAGCAAAGGACAGCCCACACGATTGCTCTATGACCAAGCCATCCCCAAAACGCTTAGAAAACGAATTCGTAAGCTTTTAAACTTAGGCAAGATCGATATGGTAGCCGGAGGTCGTTACCACAATTTCAAAGATCTTTTCCAGTTTCCCGACCCGACCAATGATCCGAAGCTGCATTTTGAAAGCTTTACAACCCTGGAGCACAAACGTTTGGCCGCTTCTAAAAACTATTTCGATACGATTCGGGAAAAAGACCTACTGGTCCATTTTCCGTACATGTCCTTTCGGGTTGTGGAAGATTTTGTCGTGGCTTCCGCGGAAGATGATGCCGTACGATCGATCAAGATCTCCCTCTATCGTGTAGCGGAAAACTCCAGACTGACCTCTGCCCTGATCAAAGCCATAACCCATGGTAAAAAAGTTACTGTATTTATAGAGGCCAAGGCGCGTTTTGACGAAGAGAATAATATACTTTGGGGAAGAAAACTGGAAGAACAGGGGGCTGAGGTGATCTACAGTTATCCTAAAATCAAGGTACATAGTAAAATTCTTCTGGTCGAACGAGAAGAAAAACAAGAGACGGTACACTACGCCTACATAGGGACGGGAAATTTCAATGCGGAGACCTCAGCGATTTACTGTGACTACGGACTCTTTACGGCTCGAAAAAAATTGACTAGAGAACTTCAACGCGTCTTTGAAGTGCTTGAAGGCAATCTGATCATCCCGAGAGCGAAACGCTTGCTCATTTCTCCCTTCAATACGAGAAATCAATTGGAACGATTGATCCACCAGGAAATCGAACATGCGCGAGCCGGCCGACCGGCTAAAATCATCGCAAAAATGAATCAACTGGAAGATCCTAAGATGATTCGCTTGCTTTATAAGGCCAGTCAGGAAGGCGTAGATATCCAGTTGATCGTACGTGGATTCACCTGTCTGGTTCCCGGAATTCCCGGGGTCAGTGACCGTATTCAAATGATCAGTATAGTCGATCGGTTTTTGGAGCACGGGAGGATTTATTATTTCCATAACAATGATGAGCCTTTGCTGTATACCGGCAGCGCAGATTGGATGACCCGTAATCTCGACCGTAGGATTGAGGTCTTAACTCCTGTATTGGATCCTGATCTCTTTGCAGAACTCAAGCATATTCTAGATCTGCAGTGGGCGGATACGGTCAAGGCCAGGATACACGATCAGGACGAATCCAACACTTACGTGAAATCAACTAATGATCAAAAACAGCTTCGTTCACAATATGCTATTTTTAATTACCTAAAATCAGTACATCAATCATGACGACCATACGTATAGGCGGCGTTCCTGAGCATTTTAATCTACCTTTTCACCTCGCCCTGGAAGAAGGTCTTTTCGAACGGTCACAACTGGATGTGAAGTGGAAGATGTATCCGGAAGGGACCGGGGCTATGAATAGAGGCTTGCGGACTGATGATATCGATCTGGCGGTTATTTTAACCGGAGGTATCATCAAGGACATCGCTCACGGGAATCCTTCTAAGATCATACAAATGTATGTTTCTTCGCCCTTGTTGTGGGGTATTCACGTGGCCGCCGGGAGTCCGTTTCAAAAGTTGAGTGAACTCGAGAACAAGCGGGTGGCCATCAGCCGGTATGGCTCAGGCTCTCATGTGATGGCGCACGCCCTGGCCAAACAACAAGGCTGGGATCCCGATCAGTTGAGCATGGTCGTGGTAAACACCTTAGAAGGAGCCGTAGAAGCACTAACAAAAGGAAAAGCCGATTTTTTCATGTGGGAACACTTCACCACCAAACCCTTAGTGGATCAATCCATTTTTAGAAGGATTACCGATTTTCCAACGCCCTGGTCTTCTTTCGTCATTGCGGGGCGGGAAAAATTCATTGCGGACAATGGGGAAGCGCTGAATCGCTTTTTGGAGGTGATCAATACAGTAACGGAAGATTTTAAACGCATCCCTTCAATTGACAAAACCTTGTCGAATCGCTACGGACAGGAATTAGAGGATATTCAGAAATGGCTTTCTATGACTAAGTGGTCACAAAGTCAAATCACGCCTGAGGAAATCAATTTGATCCAAAAGCGACTGCTAGCATTGAACATGATCGATTCGGCGCTTCCCGCCGCCAAGTTCGTCACTAAATTCTAAAAAAGGGGTAAATACCCCTTTGGATCTCAGGGGTTTTCACTCTGAATCTAAGCAAATTCCCGCTATTTTTGACGCAACCTATTTAGTATTCCTGCATCTAAGGAACACAACTATGCTAGCACCAAAACTATGGGAACCTTTTTACTTATTTTAGGCGTACTGCTTGCAATCAATTTTATCCTTCTTTATTTCAGTTGCAACAAGAGTATTGACAACAAGAAGAAACTAGAATAACTACCAAACAATTGGTTGTTTACCCGACTCCTCAAGATAAGCATTCGTTTTACTGAAATGCTTGTTTCCAAACCAATAACCACGATTGGCACTTAAGGGAGAGGGATGCCCGGAGGTCAACACCAAATGATCTTCCCGATTGATTTTTTTTCCTTTCTTCTTCGCGTATCCTCCCCACAATAGAAATACCAAATCTCTCCGCTCCTCATTCAGGGCTTCTATCACTGCATCAGTAAACAATTCCCAGCCATTGCCTTGATGCGATCCAGCCTGGTGGGCGCGTACGGTCAGGGTGGCATTCAGCAACAAGACCCCTTGATCGGCCCAGCGCTTTAAATCTCCGTGCTGAGGAAAAGAGACACCCAGATCCTGCTCCAGTTCTTTAAAAATGTTGATCAGACTAGGGGGTAATGGTACCTGTTCTTGTACTGAAAAACAGAGTCCGTTGGCCTGTCCCGGACCATGGTACGGGTCCTGCCCAATGATAACGACCTTGACCTGGTCGAAGGGGCAAGCATCAAAAGCGGCGAATATGTGCTGTCCTTTGGGGAAACAACGGTATTCCTGATATTCCGTTTTCACGAAAGTGATCAAGTCTTTAAAGTATGGTTTTTCAAACTCTTGTTCCAGTTGTTTCTTCCAGCTCGGGTGTATGTTCACCTCCATTATTTACGCTAAATTTGTAGTTCTTTGCTATGGTAAAAATACATCAAAAAACACTTAAGGATCTTGAGTTCACCACGGTTTGCGCTCAGTTGTCGGCACTCACCACCACCCCGCGTGGAAAGGAAAAAGCGCTGGCCTTAACTCCGCACCCAAGCTTTAAAGAAAGTCACTTCAGCTTAGCCCAAACTCAGGAGTATGTATCTTCTGCCTTACAGGAACAACGCATCCCCAATCATGGCTACGACGAGATCAGTCACGAACTCAAAATATTGAATATTGAAGGGAGCACGCTGGAGAAAGGAAGTTTTCGAAAAATCGGTGACCTTGCCCAAACCGCGAACATTCAGATCAAGTTCTTTCAAAAGTTCCAGGAACTCTACCCTGCCTTATACCAAACGACCCGTGAGACGGAGTATTCTTCCCTCATTCCCGACTCCATCAAACAGGTCATTGATAAATACGGAGAGGTGCGCGACGATGCCTCACCCGAGCTGCAGCAACTACGAAGAGCCATTAACAGCACCAAATCAAAGATCAACAGCAGTTTTAGCACTGCCCTTTCCAGGTACCAGGGCTATGGGTATCTGGACGAGATCAAAGAGTCTGTGGTAGACAATGTGCGTGTGCTGGCGGTAAGTGCCATGCATAGACGGAAAGTGAAGGGAACCACCATGGGAAACTCGAAGACAGGAAGCATTGTCTACATCCAGCCTGAACAAACCTATGAAGCGCAGCGCGAACTCGCCAATCTTTTGTTCGATGAGCAAGAAGAAATTAAACGGATACTGCTCGCGCTAACCAACACCATAAGACCATATCAGTCCTTGCTGGAAGCCTATCAAGAACTTTTGAGTACCCTCGACCTGATCTCGGCAAAAGCCAAATACGCCGATCAACTCGACGCCATCCTACCTAAAATCACCGAGGAGCGAGAACTGGTCTTGAAAGAAGCCTATCATCCTTTATTGCTGCTCAGCAATAAGAAAAAAAAAGAAAAGACCTATCCTCAGGATATTGAATTAACGCCGGACAACCGCATACTGGTAATCTCAGGACCTAATGCTGGTGGGAAGAGCATCACCTTAAAGACCATCGGGTTACTCCAGCTGATGCTCCAAAGCGGCTTGTTAGTTCCTGTTCACGAATATTCGCGCCTGTGTTTCTTTGAAACCATTCTCACCGACATCGGCGACAATCAAAGCATTGAGAACCACTTGAGCACCTATAGCTATCGCTTGAAGAACATGAATTATTTTCTTCGAAAATGCGATGAAAACACCTTGTTCCTCATTGATGAATTTGGAACCGGTAGTGATCCGGAACTGGGCGGAGCCCTGGCGGAAACCTTTTTAGAAGTGTTCCACGAACGGGAGAGCTATGGAGTGATCACTACCCATTACGCGAATCTGAAAATGATGGCCAATGAAACCCCAGGGATCTCGAACGCCAATATGCTGTTCGACGCTAAATCGTTGGAGCCTTTATTCAAATTGCACGTAGGAGAAGCGGGTAGCTCGTTCACCTTTGAAGTAGCTCAGAAGAACGGCATCCCGTTCAGTTTGATCAATCGCAGTAAGAAAAAGGTGGCTCGTGGTAAAATTCGCTTTGACAAGAGTATCGCCAACTTGCAGAAAGAGCGCAGCAAGCTGGCCAAAACGACCAACCAGCTTAAGAACAAGAGTCAAAAGGCTGAGGAACAAGAAGAAAAACTTCAAGAGATCAATGCTAAAATTCAAGCGAAACTGGAAAGCTATCAGGAATTATACGATGCAAATCAGCGGTTGATCTATCTCGGACAGAAATTAGACAAGGCCAGTGAGAAGTTTTATCAAAACAAGAATAAAAAACAACTGACCTCTGAATTGATCAAGATCGTTCAGATCGAAAACAGCAAGCGCCAAAAACAAAGCGCTAAAGAGCGGCAGCAGCAGAAACAAAAAGAAAACGAGATCAAACAAGAGGCCGAAAAGAAAGTGGCGGTCATCCGAAAAAAGAAAAAGCAGGAAAAGCAAAAGATCGAGAAAAAGGAGGCGGCTAAGCCTAAAGTTCAAGTGGGACTGGGAGACCGTGTTCGTTTGGAAGACAGCAGGTCTGTGGGTACTATAGATAGCCTTGAAAAAGGAAAAGCCATTGTCAATTACGGTACCTTTACTACCCAGGTTGATGTAGATCGACTGGAATTGGTGCAAGCCAAAAAAGTGAAGTCATGAGCCAGGAGAAAAAGATCATCTTGTTTGACGGAGTGTGCAACTTGTGCAATGGCGCGGTCGTATTCATCATCAAACGCGACAAAAACAATGTATTTCAATTCGCTCCTTTGCAAAGCGAAACTGCCCAAAAGCTCTTGTCCGGCTGTGATGACAATCTGCGCCAGGAAGATTCTATAATTCTGGTGGAGGGTGATACCTGCTCTAGCAAATCAACCGCGGCTTTACGAATCGCCCGTCACTTAAGTGGGGGCTATCCCCTACTTACCGGCTTTCTTATCCTCCCCAAATTCATTCGGGATGGCGTTTATGATTTTATCGCTAAACGCCGGTACCGATGGTTTGGAAAAAAAGAGGCCTGCATGATTCCCACCCCGGAACTCAAGAGCAAATTCCTGGATTAATCTTATTTGAGATTGCTCAGAATAAAATCTAATTTTTTGTTGGCATTCAGATTCTGGGCGTAGGAATCGGTAATATGATGACTGGGCTTGGCCAATCCCAGCTCCTTGAGGTGGCGAATCGCTTCCAGACTACCCAAATTCACTTTTCCGGTCAAAAGATCATCCAGCGATTCTCCCTGATGATAAGCCTTATAAATCTTTTTTAAACCAGTTAGATATAAGAAATCTTTAGTAAAACCACCGCCTCGATGTACCCGGAGGGTGATCCCCCAGGCGGTATCCCGATCCAGTTTGTATTGGCTATAGAGCAGATCGAAGGTGTCTGAAAAATCGTAGCCCTTGATCAGGCTATCTGCAGCGATCACGCGATAGGCTAACTCTTTCATGCGTTTCAAGGTGAGGCAATTGGACATGTATTCGCTGAACACCGCCAAGCCTTCCTGCGTTTCCGTGTTGTTAACAAAGCCATTGGAAAAGATCTTCAAGGGCTGGCTTTTCCCATTGAAGGTGGTCACTAAATGCACCCCTACTTCATGATTGGCCAAAACCTTGAGCTGATTAGCACTAAATAAATGGTTCTTTTTTAAGACCAGCGTCTCGGAAGAGTTGAGCACCATAGCCGCAGCCGAAATGTTGGTGGAATATTTGATCTCAAAGTCAAAGTCGTAACGCTGAGCAAATTCCTTAAAGTAGGCTGCTGCTTCCTGTGCAGTATATTGCGGACGCATGTCATCAGAAGATTCCTCCTTACCAAAATGCAGGATAAAGCGTGCATTGTTCACATCCCTTTCTTTGGGAGTACCAAACACGCGAAGCGAGTTGTAATAAAAACGCTTGCCATGACCAATACTCTCAATACACTGGATCAATCCTGAATACTCGTAGATGATGCCTTCGTAGAGTTCACGAATGACCTCATCTTCGATCCGTTCCAGTCGCTGCGAAAAGAACAGGCGTTGCATTTTGTAGGGATTGAACCTAAGCTTGCGGTACTTGAATTTGGGATTGACCGTAAACTTAGATGCGAAGAACGCCTTCTTTTCGCTTTCGATATTCAACGGATTCAAATAATTCAATAGCTCAATGTTTTGCACCAACCGATCGAGATTTTGATCGATCTCGAGCAAAGCACTGTAGGGCGTAGAAGTCATCTTAGTCTTGAGCATAGGTCTCGTAAAAGGCTTGAGCATGGGCCGGAAGGATGGTTTTCAATTGGGACTCTATGGCGTCAACCACCTCCGGATAAATGACATGTTCCAATTCGTCGCAGTAAATCTTAGAAAATTCAGTGGCCAATACTAAGGTGTTTTGAAATCGTTCTGTGATGTACTTTAAGAAATACCCATTTCCCTGAAAGGTATCATTGATCGCCGCTGTAGTGCGGATATCGTGTGGTAGTTTGATGGCTTGTAAGGCATCGCACCATGCTTTCGCGAAAGCGTCAAAACGAGCGCCGTCAATGTTCTTTGTACCCAGATTGATGACCGGAACCTCACGGTCCCAGCGCTTCCAGTTGTAGGAATGCATGTCGTAGACAATACCCACTCCAAATTTGGCCTCCATTTTTCGAACCAGGGCATCGACGACCGCATAGAATTGCTGGTGTTTGTGCAGGCTTTTTTCTTTTTGTTCGCCTGACAACGGGATCTTCCACAATTTTTTTCCCCAGGCATCTTCATAGACGGCCTGTTCAGGAGCGCGGTTCAGATCGTATTCAAATCGAGAATCCCTACCGGCAATAACCATGGGCATCGTTTGAACCATCTGCAGCGTACAGGGATCTTCTTCGTACCAGCGTTCATATTCGGTATGCAAGCAGGAATACCACAACTCCTTGCGGAACTGGTGTCCGTCATGAACCGCCCCACAGAGGTAGTAGGTGTATTGATCGATTTTGAGCGTAAAGGAATAGTCTGCAGCCACCGCGTGAAAAGGCTCTTCCCGCTCAATACGATCGATCATTTCGGCTACGCTCAGTCTAAGCATCATCCACCGCCTTTCTGAGTTTCGCCTGGCGCTCTATGCGTGTCACCCGTTCCATGACCTGATCTTCTACAAAATTTATCACTTTTTCCTGCAATTTGGTTTTGTACACCTTGTTGATGTAGGTGATTCCACCCGGACTCATCACATTGACTTCGACCAGCATCCCATTGATCACATCAATACCCACAAAGTATAAACCATCACTCACCAACTTGGGTCCGATACGTCTGCAGAGTTCCTTCTCTTGCTTCGTCAAGGTGTGTTTGGCTACACTTCCACCGGCACTTACATTGGAGCGGTGATCATCCTTTCCCGGAATACGGCGCATGGCGCCAATAGGTTTTCCGTTGAGTAAAAGTATGCGTACGTCACCCTGGTCAGCCCCTTCAATATAGTCCTGCAAAATCACGTAATTGGTGGTCCCATCCTTATTGTCAATATAGAAATCAAGCAACGACCGAATACTGGTCATCGCACTCTTTTCGATCAGGATCACCCCGCTTCCCCCAAATCCATTAAGGGGTTTGAGGATCATTCGGTCCTGATCAGATTCTTTGATCATGCGAATGAGGTATTCCTTGTTCTTAGTCACATGGGTTCGGGGAATGAACTCATTGGAATCATCTTCGAATACTGCCGTATATAATTTATTATTGGCCCTGCGAATGCCATCAATATCATTCAGGATAAACACATCATCTTTGACCGAGTCCAGGAAGTTCAGCATGATGGTATCCAGCGGAGGGTTGGATCGAAGGATGATGACATCAAATCCGGCCAGGGGCAGCATCTCATCCCTAAATTCCGCTTTATTATGAAAAGCCTTAAGCGAGGCAGGTACCTTCTCCATCCGTTTGATTACCCGACAAAAGGCGTTGGTGACGCTGTCGCGAATGGTAAGATTTGCCGGGGTGGTAATGGCGACCCCGTGACCGCGTTTGACGCATTCCCTTAGCAGTGCCAGAGAGGTGTCATCTTCCGGTTTCATGTCCTCCCAGGGGTACATCAAAAAGCAAACATTCATAGACTTTATTTTGGTGGTTTATTTCCCGTAAAGGTACGGAAATCGGGGGCGATTGGGCAAAACCCCTAATGCGCTTCAATTGAAGGTCTGGCCGTTGTTGATGGTTCCGATAGTGTCGGGTATATTGGCGCTCCAGGTAAAATCGGCATATTGATTTCCAGTACCCTGTAACTGCAACGAAGTCCCGGCGGCGGTGGGCGGGTCCTGATTTACGCCAATATCAATCGAAGTAAGTCCAATCGCCGGTCCGGTGGTCGCTGTGATCACGCCCTCATAACTCAGAAATTGCACCACCTGATCAGCAGGGTCTACCAGAGCCAATCCTTCTGCAGGGCCATTCTGCAACGGACTGATCGGAACATTGAGGGTTCCCAGTCCCGCTTGCTGATCGGGTATGATCCCACTAAGGGCAGTCGTACTAATGATGGTTCCTCCGGTGCCGTTGTAGTGAATGATTCGGTAGCCATTGAGATCCATTCCGGCCGTACCGGCGATCTCCACCCGCTCGTTCAGATCAGCAGTCGGGAAATTATCGTAATGGATCTCATTGATCCACAGTTCGATATCGTCATCCACAATGCTGACCTCTTCCGTATTCAGATTCCCGATGGTGGGCGTACCATCGCCTCCGCTGATGGTGGTAATAGTCAGCGTAATGAGCTCCGTACCTTCGATAAGCACATCATCAAGAACGGTAAACACGGAAGCTGCGGTGTAGGTCGTATTTCCGGCAGGTATGATCACCTGTTGAGCACCGGCCTCATTGAAATCCGAATAGTCATTGGTTTCTATAGTCAGCGTAACCGGATTAGTGAGCGAAGGATCGCTAATCAAAAAATCCAGGTCGACCACTCCTCCATTCTCCGAAATGGCGAATCCGGTTCCATTGGAAAACTCGACAGAGGTAGGATTGGTAGAGTTAGTCAGGCAGTAGATATTCTCCCAGTTGGCGCCATTCCAAACTTTGAGGCATTGCTGTCCACTAATCATATCATTGTGAAATATCAGCAATCCGATATCATCAGGAGTAGCGCGAGCAGCAATATCGTCCAAAGCCATTTGTGTAGTTGCGCGTGGCGGAAGAAAGCCTCGATAAGCAATCCCATCGGAGGAACTTCGAACATCCAATATGGCTGCATCGCTGGGCGCAGTAGTTCCAATACCAACCTGAGCAGAGACACTCAACGAGCAGATCGTGAAAATCAACAAAAGCAACTTGGTCATAGCGGTACTTCCAAAATGAATTCATCCGCCCCAAACTAGGGAGTCCAGCGCGATTTCGGAATACAAACTACTTAAAAATGGGCTTTTGAAGCGTCCTTAAGACACGGTCTTGCAGTCGATTTATAAATGAGGCGGTTACGCTTAATTTTCTTTTACGTCGAAAGCCACATCCGGGTCCTTATCGGTATAATTCAACATGCCTTCTCCTTTGGCAATGATAGAACACACCGTTGCATCACCAGTGACATTGACCACCGTTCGGCACATGTCGAGTATACGGTCAACCGGAAATATAATCGCGATCCAGGCCGGATTCAATCCAACCGATTCCAAAACGATGATCAACATGACCAAACCGGCGCTGGGCACCGCTGCCGATCCAATGGAAGCCAGCGTGGCTGTGAGTACGATGGTTAGTTGCTGACCCAGAGTAAGATCGATCATGTGCATTTGCGCTAGAAAGACCACAGCTACAGCCTGATACAGGCAGGTACCGTCCATATTGACCGTAGCGCCTATGGGCAATACGAAACTGGTGATCTTTTTATCTACACCCAGATTATCTTCCACACACTCCATAGTCACAGGCAATGTAGCTGCACTGGAAGAAGTGGAAAAGGCCAGGGTTTGTGCGGGTCCCATGGCTTTAAAGAAGCCGGAGTACGGAATGACGCGAACAAATAATTTCAGTATTAAAGGATAGATCAGGAAGATCATGAGCACCAGCCCCAAGAATACGGTCAGGGAGTACCAGCTCAATCCTTTAAAAATTTCTACCACCTTACCAATGTCGTCGCCGGCCATCTTACTGACCACTCCGGCCAGCAATGCAAACACGAAAAAGGGAGCAGCATGCATGACGATATCCACCATTTTGAGGAAGACTTCCATGATGCTGTCAACCACCTGTATGACCGGGTCTGCTTTCGCTTTTGGAATAAACAATAAACTAATCCCAAAGAACAGTCCGAAGAAAATAACCTGCAGCATCAGTCCGTTGTTCGAGAGCGAGAAAAAGAAATTCTCCGGCACGATATCCACTAAAGGCTGAAGCGGTCCGGACTCTTTGGCTTCTTTGGCCGTTTCCATCTTTTCATTGACCGTGGTGTCTTTGAGTTCGGCCCGCGATAGATCAGTAATGCGCTGAGCGCGATCTAAAAAAGCAGGATCTTTGAGGTAGTTGACCCCATCCTTAATCTCATAGCCCTGAGCATCGGCCCAGACTTCGTATCCGATACGGTTATCGATCCGGCTTTCCTCGTCTATAAGTTTTCCGGGTTTGATCAGATTGACCAGGGAGAGCCCTACGCCCACCGCCAGAATAGTAGACAGTAAATAGGCCAACAAGGTTTTCCCGCCCATGCGGCCCAAACTGGAAGGGTCTCCTATTCCTGCGACCCCGGCAATAATGCTAAAGAGCACTAGAGGCACCGCGATCAGTTTGAGCAAATTGATAAAGATGGTACCAAAAGGTGCGATCCAATCGATCGTAAAATCGCTCCATCCCAGTTTACTGGAAACTAAGGCCCAAACAATACCGGCCACTAAGCCAATGATGATCTGCCAGTGTAATGCTAATTTTTTCATAAGTGTCTTTTAGGGTATTCTTTGATTACAATCGTACACTTTTATCGCGCAAGCTAAAGTCGGCTAACACCAGGGCTGCCATGGCCTCAACGATGGGCACCGCTCTGGGAACCACGCAAGGATCGTGTCTTCCTTTTCCTTGCATCTGCACTTCCTTTCCTTCTTTATCAATGGTGGTTTGATCTTGCATGATGGTGGCAACCGGTTTAAAGGCCACTCTAAAATAAATGTCCATGCCATTACTGATGCCGCCTTGAACTCCGCCGCTATGATTGGTCTTGGTGGTGCCGTCTGCATTAAACAGGTCATTGTGCTCACTGCCTCGCATCGCGGCTCCATCAAAACCACTGCCGTATTCAAATCCTTTAACGGCATTGATCGACAGCATGGCTTTACCAAGTTCAGCGTGGAGTTTATCAAAAACCGGCTCTCCAAGGCCTACAGGTACGTTCTGGATGACGCAAGTGATCACACCGCCCACCGTATCTCCGGCTTTTCGTATTTTTTTGATGTAGTCTTCGCTCGCTTTCGCGAAAGCAGCATCTGCGGTACGCACCGGATTCTGCTCAATTTGGGAAAAATCCAGATCCTGATAGCCTTTATCGAGTTGCAGCGTACCCACCGACGAGGTGTAGGCGGTGATCTTAATGGGATTCAACAACTGCTTGGCGATCGCTCCTGCGGCCACCCGACAGGCGGTCTCGCGAGCTGAACTTCGGCCACCTCCGCGGTAATCACGTCCCCCGTACTTTTGATCATAGGTATAGTCGGCGTGACTGGGGCGATAACTGTCTTTGATATGACTGTAATCTTTGGATTTTTGATTGGCATTGACAATGTGAAATCCAATGGGTGTTCCCGTGGTTTTCCCTTCAAAAATCCCGGAGAAAAATTGCACTGTATCCGGTTCCTTACGTTGGGTCACGATGGCGCTCTGGCCTGGTTTTCTCCGCGACATTTCCCGCTGTACGGCCTCGATATCCACCGTTAGTCCAGCAGGACAACCGTCAATGATTCCCCCGATGGCAAGGCCATGGGACTCTCCAAAGGTGGTCAATTTAAATAAGGTTCCGTAGCTGTTTCCGGCCATTGCTTGCTTTTGAAACGAAAATAGTTGGTTTTACTTAAAGACGGAAAGAATAGCAGGCTTATTTCTCCCGTTGATATTTTGCTTGCGATTCATCAGTCTTGTCCCTCCATCGATCGTAAGGCGCTTCGCATCACGGTCACCGGGTGCACGGCTTCTCTCCCCGTACCATCCAAGATCTGATGCCTGCAACTGGTTCCATTAGCTACGATGATCGTCTGCGTATCGGCTTTACGGACCGCTGGAAATAAGGTCAGTTCGCCCACCTGCATGCTGACTTCATAGTGCTCTTTTTCGTAGCCAAAACTGCCGGCCATGCCGCAGCATCCGGATGGGATCAGGGTTGGCTTGTAGTTTATTGGCAAATTGAGTACATCAAATGTACTTTTCATACCGGCCAGGGCTTTTTGGTGGCAATGTCCGTGAATTTTGATCTTAGCGGGAGCTTCGGTAAACTGAGCTGCGGTAATGATTCCTTGCTGTATTTGATCGGCTAAAAACTCTTCAATCAAGAAGGAATGGTTGGCGAGTTCCTGGGCTCCCTGCCGATCGTGGGCCAATTTCAAGTATTCATCGCGAAAGGTGAGCAGTGCTGAAGGCTCTAACCCAAGCAAGGGAGTGTCTTTACCAACGACCGACTTCAGCTTTTGCACATTCTTATTGGCCAGTCGTTGTGCCTGTTTTAAAAAACCTTTCGAAATATAGGTGCGTCCACTATCTCTGTTTTTGATCAACGTCACTTCATAGCCCAGACCTTCTAATAGATCGAGGGCATCTTGCGCCACCGGTCCGTCCAGGTATTGACTAAACTCATCGATGAATAGCACTACCTTGCCTTTAGTGCCTTCGGACTTACGCGCCTTGGCGCGAAAGGGTTTCAAAACCGGCAGGGTACGCTCTTCTGCGATGCGCAGGTGGCGTTTGATAAAGGTTGACAAACGATTATGGGTGTAGACCTGGTTGACCAGCCCGCGGAAGGGAGCTGCCCCTTTATTGAGAAGGCCATTATAGGCAAAGGCTTTGGTTCTTAAGGAGCTTCCATTAGCTTTTTTGTACTGGTATTCGAATTCGGCCTTCAGGGTAGCAACATCCACATTGCTAGGGCACTCTCTGGCACAGGCTTTACAGCTGATGCAGAGATCAAAAACCTCTTTGAGTTCCTGATGGTCAAAACGATTACGTTGCTCACTCTGTGTTAGAAATTCACGCAAAGCGTTGGCTCGTGCCCGCGTACTGTCCTTTTCATTTTTGGTAGCCTGATAACTGGGACACATAGCACCACCTGCTTCCGCTGATTTCCTGCAATCGCCACTGCCGTTGCATTGCTCTGCGGCTCGCAGTATACCTTCATTAGCACTAAAATCCATACGGGTTTTAATCTCCGGTTCTGTTCTTCCAGGGGTGTAGCGCAGACCCTCGTCCATGGGTAAGGCAGCCACTATTTTTCCGGGATTGAAGAGGTTCTCCGGATCGAATAGCTTTTTTACCTGCTCCAGAAGCTTATAATTGGCTGTCCCGATCATCATCTCGATAAACTCAGCACGCACGATACCGTCGCCGTGCTCTCCGCTTAAGGAACCCTTGTATTTCTTGACCAGCTTAGCGACAGCGGTGGTGATCTCCCGAAAAAGCTGCACGTCTTCTTCCTGCTTTAAATTGAGTATGGGACGAAGGTGAAGTTCCCCGGCACCGGCATGGGCATAATAGACCGCTTCCTGACCGAAATCGGCCATGAGTGCAGTAAATTCATTAATGTACTCCGCCAGATCATCAAGTGGGACGGCAGTATCTTCAATACAAGCTACCGCTTTGCGGTCGCCTACCATGTTTCCCAGTAGTCCCAGACCCGCCTTGCGCAATTCCAGCGCCTGGTCGATCTCCGTCCCGCTGAGTATCGCAGTCGCATAGGGCAATTCCAGTGATTCTAAAGACTGCATGAGTTGAGCCGCTCGAGCCTGGGCCTTATCCTGACTAGCATCCCTGATTTCCAGCATGAGGATCGCCTTTGGATCGCCATGAACAAAAAAGCGATTGGCTTGCTGTTCTTTATTATTCTTGGTGCAATCCAGTATGGTGCGATCGATCATCTCGCAGGTTTCCAGCTGATGTTGCATGGCCGGAGCAACCGCCAATAAGCACTTTTCAATCGATTCAAAATGAGGAACCACCATGACCCCGTGTTCTGGTGGTAAACTATCCAGTTGCAAGGTCACTCGAGTGGTAAAAACCAGCGTACCTTCTGATCCGGCCAACAGGGCTGCCAAATTGAGCGGTGGACCGGAGGTGGTGAATGGTTGCATATCCAGTAAAGTATCCAGGGCATAGCCTGTATTTCTGCGGTGGACCCGAGCATCAGGAAACTGGGCTCTTATTTCTTCTTGTACGGAAGAATGACTCAAGGTTTCGATCAAGGAGGCATAAATACGACCTTCCCGATCCGATTGTGCGCACTTAGCCTCCAGCTCTGCTTTACTTAGGTTTTCGAACACGACCGGACTCCCGTCACTCAGTAATCCTTCCAATCGAATGATCTTATCCCGGGTGACGCCATATTTGATGGAGGTAGTACCGGAAGAATTATTACCTACCATACCGCCTATCATACAACGATTGGAGGTGGAGGTATTAGGACCAAAGAATAAACCATACGGTTTTAAATAGCGGTTCAGTTCATCCCGCACCACTCCCGGTTCTACACACACGGTTCCGGCCTCCAAATCGAGATCGATAATTCGTGTACAATGCCTGGACACGTCAACTACAATGCCCTCCCCTACGCATTGGCCGGCTAGAGAGGTTCCTGCCGTTCTGGGAATGAGTCCTATTTGATTTGCTTTCGCGAAAGCGATCAGCGACTGAAGATCGGCTTGATGCTTGGGATAGGCCACCGCAAGTGGTAAACGTCTGTAAACCGAAGCGTCTGTTGCATAAAGCGCCCGATGCAGGGAATCCCATAGCAACTCCCCATCCAATTGAGTGGACAATTGCAAGAATGCGTCATTTTTGGGGTCGTGCATGCCCAAAAATACGATTATTTACACGCTCTATTTAACAGCTTTTTATTTTAGCCTTAACAAAAGATTGGCTAGCCCTCGCTAATCGGTATACCTTATGCTGCTACATTTACGTTATTAATCTTAAAAACAACAACATGAAGAATATTGGATTGACTTTAATGGCCCTAGTAGGTTTTGCCTATGGTTCTTATGCACAGGAAATTGCCGATAATGCGATTGGTTTGCGTCTGGGAGACAGCGATGGATTTGGAGCTGAAATCTCCTATCAGCGTGGCCTGGGTGATAATAACCGCTTGGAATTAGATTTAGGATTACGCGACGGAAACGATTTTGACGCTTTCCGTTTGACCGGTCTGTACCAATGGGTATGGAATATTGACGGCGGATTCAACTGGTACGCCGGTGTTGGTGGTGGTGTAGGTTCGGTAAGTTATGATGACGACTTCCCAGGTCGTGATAATGACGATGACAACGAATTCTTCGCCTACGGAGCCGGAGATATCGGGATCGAGTACAATTTCGATATCCCTTTATTGATCTCATTGGATTTTAGACCAGAAATTGGATTTAATGATTTCAACGATGACCTGGACTTAGATATCGCCCTGGGAATTCGATATCAATTCTAGAAAAATATAGATAGTAAGAAAAAGGCTGCCGGTGGCAGCCTTTTTTATTTTTAAGCGTTTAATCCTGCACCAGGAGGTCTTCATAAAGTTGCTCATAGAGCGGGACCACTTTTTCGATGTCAAAGCGTGCCGCTTCTTCCCGGGCTTGTTTTTTAAATCGTTTTAAGGTGGCAGGTTCTTTTAAAATAGCGAGCGCATGCTGGGCCATCTCTTCTACAGCGCCTACCGCACTTAAGTAACCGGAAATACCGTGTTTGTTGACCTCACTCAGTCCGCCAGCATTGGAAGAGATCACAGGAACCCCCGCGGCCATGGCTTCAAGAGCAGCCAGTCCAAAACTCTCCGCTTCTGACGGGAGCAGGAAAAGGTCGGAGAAACAAAGTATTTTATCAATTTCGTGACTGTTCCCTACAAAGATGACCCGGTCTTTTAGGTTGAGTTTTTTGGTAAGTGCTTCGGCGGGTTCCCGGTCAGGGCCCTCGCCCACCATAATCAACTTAGCCGGTAGTTCCTTTTGAATTTCGTGAAAAATGCGAATCACATCATTGATCCGCTTGACCGGACGCATATTACTGATGTGGGTAATGATCCGTTCGTCAGGATGAGCCATCAAATCTCGCTGACAATCGGTAAACTCTGTATTCACCGTACTTAGGTCGATAAAGTTGGGGACGACTTGTATGTCTTTGTGCACGTCAAACAACCGCAGGGTATCGTCCTTTAAGCTTTGAGAGACCGAAGTGACCACATCGCTGTTATTGATGCTAAAAGTAACCGCAGGCTTGTAGAACGGATGGGAGCCCACCAGCGTAATGTCAGTACCGTGTAAGGTCGTTACCATAGGCACGCTTATCCCTTCTTGTTCAAGCATTTGCTTGGCCATATAGCCGGCATAGGCATGGGGTATGGCGTAGTGTACGTGCAGCAGATCAATTTTCTGAGCCTTAATGACCTTGACCAATTTACTGGACAAAGCCAACTCATAGGGTTGGTAATGAAAAAGCGGATAGTCGGGAACGTTGACTTCATGAAAGTGAATGCGTTCATTGAGTAAGGCTAAGCGTACCGGCTGTTTGTAGGTCACAAAATGGATCTCGTGTCCTCGTTTGGACAGGGCGATCCCTAATTCTGTCGCTACCACGCCGCTTCCTCCAAAGGTTGGGTAACATACAATAGCAATTTTCATGACACTCGTTTTTAGTTAGCGGCGCTTTAATTCAACAAGGCCTCATAGATGGCTCCTTGAATTTTAGTCCGTAGATCAGAGGTGATCAATTTACGGTTCTCCATGGTAGGAAATGTTCTGTTCGATAGAAAAACATAGATCAGATCAGCTTGTGGATCCGCCCAGGTATAGGTTCCTGTAAAGCCGGAATGCCCAAAGCTGGTCATAGAAACACAACCACAAGTAGGGCCTTCTTCTCCCAACTGGGGTTTGTCGAAGCCTACTCCCCGGCGCACCTGATCTTCGCAGTAATAACAGTTATTAAAAGCTTCCATGGTTGCCTTAGAAAAATAACGCTTACCGCCGTAATAGCCATTCTGCAGGTACATTTGCATCATTTTAGCCACGTCATTCGCGTTACCAAACAGCCCTGCGTGACCGCCTACGTTGTCTTGCATGGCAGCTCCCATGTCATGTACTCTGCCGTGCACCTGTTCCATTCGCCAATAATTATCATTTTCAGAGGGTACAATGTTGCGCTTATTGAATCGATCCAACGGATTGTAGCCCATGCGTGTGGCGCCCATGGGTTGGTAGAAACGCGAAGAAGAAAGTTGATCGAGAGTGCTGCCATAATAATCCTCAAGGAATCGCTTCATCAGATAATAAGGCAAGTCGCTGTAGCGGTAGGATAGGCTATTACGCAGATCACTATCCTTGACACGATTAAAAATGCTATCGCGGTAATCAGATCGTAGGTACAGATTACTGGCGACCTGGATGTTAAAATCGGCGCTGGGTGCCTTTCGATAAAAGTCTGGAGAAGGCTTCTTGGTGATACTGTCCAATGTATATAAGTAAAAGGGAATCCAGGGCTTAAAGCGCCCGTAGTGACTCAAGGCCTGTTTGAAGGTGATCGAGCTTTTATTACTCCCTTTCAAATCCGGGATGTGTTTTCCGAGGGGATCATCCAGATCAAATTGGTCTTTACTATGCAACTCCATCAATAAAGGAAGTGTGCCTAAAATTTTGGTCATCGAAGCGAGATCATAAATATCATTCTGATCCACCCGACGTTTTTTGTTGTAGGTGTGATAGCCAAAGGATTTTTCATAAATCACTTTTCCACGACGCGCGATCAGCACCTGAGCTCCAGGATACATCACACCTTTAAGTCCGACCTCAACCAGAGAATCTACTTTTTTCAAACGCTGTGAATCAACGCCCACTGCCTCCGGAATACTGTATCCCAATCGTCTTAAGGTTCCACTTTCATAGCCCAGACCCGCCGGAAAACTCGCGCCCAGTTCCACCGGAAGCTTTCCTTGAGCTTCAAAAGCTCCAAAGATTAACTGGGCACTCAGTTCCTGAGCGATCACGCTATTCTGATAGGACAGCACTATAGCTTCAATGGGTGTGGTATTCGGTATATTAAGAATGGCGTAAGGCCTCGTGAAGATATCCAATAAGACGGTCTTTTGTTCGGCGATCTGATTTAACCAATCCAATTCGGTTGGACTAAAAGAATAGCTCTTCCAGGGATTGGCATTCGACTTGTGGTATCCGATCACCACGTAATTATAGGGCTCCAATTTCTCCAAAAGAGTTCCAATGCTATCCGCCTGCACACGATCCACATCAGCATAGCGACGCATTTGACTGAAAAAGGGCGTTCCGTCATCATCGCCCAGGTGCACGTAGGCAATTTTCTGGACTTCGAGATCCTTGATGGGGAATACGGCCTTTTCATTCTTGATCACGGTCAGGGCCTGACGAATCGCCTTGCGATACACCAGTTCATCCTGGATCGAATTGAGATCTTGATGTAAATTGGTCAACGAAACCGGCTGATAGTTGTTCAAGTCCAATTTGTATTTGGCGTACAGTATTTTCTTCACTGAATAGGCCAAACGCTCCTCTGTGATGGCACCGGTGTAGTAAGCCTCTTTAAGTTTGGCCACCGCTTTAGGAACATCTTCAGAAATCAGTAAAATGTCATTTCCTGCCAGAAAAGCAGCCAGATCGGCCTCACCGGGGTCTTTGAAATTAGCCAATCCTTTCATCTCCAAGGCATCGGTAAAGATCAAACCATCAAAGCCCAATTCTTTCTTCAGAAGATCAGTAATTATCCCTTTAGAAATGGAAGAAGGATAGCCTGGCCGCTGCTCCAGGGCGGGCACATTCAGATGCGCCGCCATTACACTGGATACCCCCTGATCGATTAATGCTCTAAAAGGATACAGTTCTACACTATCCAAACGCTTTCGCGAAAAGCGAATCGTGGGCAGAGTCTTGTGCGAATCGCTATCCGTATCTCCATGCCCCGGAAAATGTTTGGCACTAGTAAGTATCCCCGCCTGATGCATCCCTTTCATTAAGGCCAATGCTTTTTGGGTCACATTCTCTTTGGTCGATCCAAAAGACCGGTTTCCGATGATCGGGTTATCTGGATTGGTATTAATGTCGACTACCGGAGCAAAATTGATGTGCACGCCCAGTCGATCGCAATGCCTGCCGATGCGATAACCTACCTCCTCGACCGTCTTTAGATTTTTAATAGCACCTAAAGTCATGTTATACGGAAAAGCATAAGTACTGTCCAGCCGCATGGCCAATCCCCATTCTGCATCCATCCCGATCATCAAAGGTACTTTAGCTGCTTTCTGCAATCGGTTATTCAACTTGGCCTGACGATAGGGGCCGCCGTTCGAAAAGATAATCCCTCCAACATGGTACTGTTGCACCTCCTCAAGAAGCTGCTGCTCGTGCTTTTTGCCTTGATTGGAAAAAGCCCGTACCATGAATAACTGTCCCAGTTTTTGTTCTAACGTAAAGGTGTTATAAGTGCTGTCTACCCAGAAGCGCTGTTGTGGAAGGTCTTCTGTATACAAGGGATGAGTCTGTTGCGCAGCGACCGTTAGGAAAAGACCAAAAAGGCTAATCCACAAGGGTAATCGTAACAAGGTTTGGTAAAAAGTAATCAAGCTTTTTTATTTAAAAAAACGACCGTGCCAGCTTTCTATTGCAGGCACTTCCCAATGATTTTCAAACTCTTCTTTGGTATTGACCAAATTATTAAAGACCACGGTATTTTTGCCGACCGCACCCTCTTTGGCCATCTTCTTAAAAGCATCCAACGGTTTGTAATGTACCCGGTCATTCTGAATATAGGCAACATTCATCTTGTCTAGCAAATCACGTTCCAATTCCTTCTCCAATTGCTGCATAAAGCGCACCTGAGCATCAATGGAGCATCCGCTAGCCTGAGTGGTGGCATCGAGTCCAATGATGATAAATCGATCGTGTTCGATCTTAAATCCTGCATGTAATGCACTGCCGTGGGCAGTCCATTGCTGTAGGAAATCGGTTAGCTTTCGCGAAAGCATGTCCGCTTCCTCTTCGTTGAACTTTTGACTGCTTTGATAAATCCAAATACGGGCATTTCCGCTTAATTGGTCAAAGGGTACGATCATGTTTTTCAGGTGTTTGCTACAAACTTAAGGCATCAGTAAGAGCTAGCTTGACAAGGAGTTGTTAAAAGGGCTCTGCAGAAAGGAGCCGCTTGATTAGAAACCTAGAAGCATCCTTAAAGATCGGCCGCCTGAGCGATCATTTCCGCCACGTCAAGCACCTCGATCTCCTCTTCTTTTTCTTTATTTTTCACTCCATCAGTCATCATGGTGTTGCAAAAGGGACAACCGGCCGCAATGATTTCCGGTTGAGTCTCCAGTGCTTCTTCGGTCCGTTCGATGTTGACATCTTTGTTCCCGGGTTCTGGTTCTTTGAACATTTGTGCCCCTCCGGCACCACAGCAAAGACCTTTACTTTTACACCGGCGCATTTCAACCAATTCTACCTCCAATTTACGAAGCAGATCTCTAGGGGCTTCATAGACCTTATTGGCCCGACCTAGATAGCAGGGGTCATGATAAGTAATTCGCTTGCCTTTGAATGAGCCACCTTCTACGCTGAGTCGGCCTTCCTCCAGGAGTGACTTTAAAAACTGGGTATGATGGATCACTTCGTAGTTCCCACCCAATGCAGGATATTCATTTTTCAGGGTGTTGAAGCAGTGTGGACAAGCGGTCACGATCTTCTTGATCTCATAGCCATTCATAACCTCGATGTTGGTCATGGCCTGCATTTGAAACAGGAACTCATTTCCCGCCCGTTTGGCCGGATCTCCGGTACAGCTTTCTTCCGTCCCCAAAACGGCAAAATCTACTTGCGCTTTGTTAAGTAAGCGAGCGAAGGCTTTAGTAATTTTCTTAGCACGGTCATCAAAACTTCCGGCACAGCCTACCCAAAAGAGCACTTCAGGGACTTTTCCTTCAGCCATGTATTGTGCCATGGTAGGCACTTTTAATTCTTCTTTCATTGTTTCGTTTAAAAAGGTAAACTCATTATGGGAGTACCCTATTCTTTAAATACCTGAATGGTTACCTCCTTATTGACAAGATCAGTGAACTTTCCTTTGTATCGGGTCGCTTTCACCAGGTGATTATCGATCCAGTGATAATTACCACCCCGGGGTTTCCCCATCAACAAACTATGGTATTTGAACCCGTGCCTGGCCAACCACTCTTCCGTTACTTCCCGATGTTCTTCTACGCGAGAGGTGAAAAAACAAATGATATGGCCTTCGTCATACCATTTATTCAAGGTGGATAAGGCATCCGGGAAGGGCTCACAGGTGGCCATGCGCTCCGGTTCCTCATTGGGGATATCATCGGTGATGGTACCGTCAATATCGATCAGGTAATTCTTAACACCCTTGGGCAGTACCGGACTGACGTGTTCTCCCTCCTCCAGTTTCTTACTCAGTAATTGATCAACTTCCTTCTTTTCCATTATTCTCGGTATTCAAATTTTTAAAATCCTCCTTACTGATCCGAATATACAAAGCCATTTTATGTTCTCCCTCCTTGCGGTAGGGTTTATCATTGCGACTGATAAATGTTTTGTATACCGCTTCTTCTTTTAAGAAATCGCGCTGCGCCTCGGTACAGTATTTACAAAAAATACGACGTACCACGATCGAATCGACCTGCTCCGGAGAGGACTTCCACAAACTCGTGTACATTTTAAATTGCACCGAATCCTTTCTAAAACTCTGCTGCGCTTCTACTGATCCAATTCCTAATAAAATTCCAAATAAAAGAGCGACTCTTACTGCATTATGCTTCATTGACCCAATTTGCTCGGTCCATCTGGTTGAACGGCCAGGGGGCACCGTTATTTTCAATATTTGTCATGGCATTATTCAGGTCAGAAGGAGCAGCACTATCTTCCATCACTAAATACCTGCGCATATCAATGATGATCGACAGGGGGTTTATCCCCACAGGACATGCTTCCACACAGGCATTACAGGTGGTACAGGCCCAGAGCTCTTCTTTGGTAATGTAATCTCCCAAGAGCTGTTTTTCATCAGGAACGAATGTCCCTTTGTTGGCATCGATATTCTTTCCAATCTCCTCCATACGATCACGGGTATCCATCATGATCTTTCGGGGCGATAATTTTTTTCCGGTTTGATTGGCCGGGCATTCTGAGGTACAGCGACCGCATTCCGTACAGGTGTAGGCATTGAGCAATTGTACCCAATTCAAATCGGTGGCATCACTGGCACCAAACTTCTCCGGCATTTCGTCTGTTTCTCCTTCCGTTGGCGCTGCGAAAGGATCGGCATTGGGGTCTAGCATGAGTTTGACCTCATCAGTAACCGATTGTAGATTGTTGAACTTTCCCTGAAGATCGAGGTTCTCGTAATAGGTGTTGGGAAAAGCCAGTAAGATGTGTAAATGTTTAGAGTAATAGAGGTAGTTCAAAAAGACCAGGATACCCAGGATATGAAGCCACCAGGCCGAACGTTCCACCACAATGAGGGAAGCCGTCTCCACATTTTCAAAAAGTGGCAATAGGTATTGGCTTACCGGAAAAGATCCAGCAATTCCTGCCTCTTGAGCATAATGTTCTGCCCCACGAAGCTGCAGTTCATAGTCGGCAGCATTCATCAACAAGAACAAGCCCATCAGTACCATCTCAAAATACAAGATGAGATTAGCGTCTAGTTTGGGCCAGCCTTTCATTTCCGGATGCTTGATAAAACGCGCAATTCGGATCGCGTTTCGCCGCAACCAGAAGATGACCACAGCAACAAATACAAGCAGGGCCAGAATCTCGAAACTGGCGATCAATACATCGTAGACAGGCCCCAGACCGGCAAAAATGCGATGCGTTCCAAACAAACCATCAATGATGATCTCCAGGACTTCAATATTGATGATGATGAATCCTACATACACGATGACGTGCAACAACCCGGCAACAGGCCGTTTTACCATCTTGGTTTGACCCAGGGCGATATACGCCATATTCTTCCAACGTTCTCCTTTGCGATCAGAGCGATCTACTGCTCGACCTAAGCGAATATTACGAACGAGTTTACGAATGTTGAACGTAAAGAAGCCTATTCCGGCAAGGAGGGCTAGCAAAAAAAGAATGTTGGGGAGGTATTGCATGATGAATTAACGTAAACTATCCTGAGGTGGTGTATACTCTTTATTATTTTTTCCAAAAAGGGAGAAATGCACGTAACGCTTCGGATTCAACTTAAGATCTTGAAGCAGCTGCTCCAACTGGCGTGTAGCTCCCTCCAGGTTATCATAAACCTGTTCATCCTGCAACAATTTTCCGGCAGTTCCCTTACCTTCTTTCAGGTTGTTGGCAATGCCTTGAAAATCATTGACTACCTTTTCCAGATTAGCTACGAGTCGGCCCACCTCTACTTGCGACAAGGTATCACTGATTTTGGCAAAATTGGAAGACATTTCATCCAGGTTGCTAAAGGTGCGGTCCAATTTATCTCGGTTGGTCACCAGGATCTCATTAAGCGATTTAGAAGCCCCTTGAAACTGAGTAGCCGTTGCACTCAGACTGGCAATGGTGTTGCGTAGATTTTGTCGTGTACCGGGATCTAAAACAGAATTCACAGCCTGTAACAAAGAATCAGCACTAACGATAGTCCCTTCGATCTTGCTTTGCAAGGGTGGAAGCAACTCGTTGACTAACTCCATCATTCCGGTGTCGATCACCCCGTTTAAGGTATCTCCGGAAACGGCTTTAGGGCCTTCATATTTAGGTTCAATAGCGAGAGATTTCCCTCCAATGAGACTACCTCCGTAGATCTTAGCGACACTTTGTTTGGAAAATTCAAAATCACTATCCACTTCAAAGGTGACTAATAAATTTCCAGTCTGGTCCAGAAATTCAATGGCCACTACTTTCCCGATATTCAATCCATTGATGGTGACGTCTGAAGCGGGTGCCAACCCTTCCACATTGTCATAGACAGCATAGAAGGTGCGGTTATTGTCGAGTAGATTTTGACCCTTCAGGAAATTGTAGCCAAAAATGAGTAGGAGAATGGCGACAATGGCCAGAATTGCGGTTTTAACCTCTCTAGTTAATTTCAAATTTTAGTTTTTTGATAAGCTTCAAATTTAGGAATTAATTTGAAGAAGAATGAGGCAGATCCGGTTAATTTAGAACCTCTTTGATCGGCACTTTGATCCCGTTACGATCAAAGGATACGATAAAGGCCGTACCGTAACCCGCTGCGCGTGCTTCCTTTAACTTCCGCTGAATGTCGGTGTAGCTCGACGTGGCCCCATAGAAATACTTATATAGTTCTCCTTCCTTCATTCGGGAAAGCTCCTTCAAACCTTTGAAATTATAGGGCTCGGGATCCAAAGCCCGGCTACTGGCCGCCAATTGCACCTTGAAAATCACATCCTCATAGACCACTTCTGCTGCTGGCTCTACTCGTACTACCCCTAAATCTTCGTTCGCCTCCACATTGGCCTTATAGGTCCGTATGGCCTGAGCCATGGCCCTGGCCATTTCTTCCTGTCCGCGCGCAGATGCCAGGTACTTCCCTTCTTGGGTATTGGTGATAAATCCGGTCTCTACCAAAACACTGGGCAT
This sequence comes from Flavobacteriaceae bacterium YJPT1-3, assembly GCA_029866965.1. Lineage (GTDB taxonomy): Bacteria > Bacteroidota > Bacteroidia > Flavobacteriales > Flavobacteriaceae > Croceiramulus > Croceiramulus getboli. Next base: position 2,973,008 of record CP123444.1, read on the forward strand.
GACGGTTTGCAACAGAACAACAAAGGCCGCCTGTTTCACACTGCGGTCCTTTCGTTTCAATTGCACCCTGAATTGATCTTGAATCAAGCTGGCAAGCTCAATGGATTGGTCTAAGAACTCCTCCTGCATCAGCGTCAGGCCGATCATACTTTCGGGGGAATTCAGATCGTATTTGGCGTATTTTTCTTCGTAGTTCTCTTCTAGAAAGATCACCTCGTTCTCCGCCTGAGCTACTTTGAGGTTCTGATCGTTGGCGTGTAGACCCAGTACATAGGTCTCTGCACCGTAGGCCTGTGAATAGTGCGCATTACAATGAATGGAGACGAACAGATCAGCTTCGGCTTTATTCGCGATATTCCCCCGCTCGGTCAAGTCAATAAAGGTGTCTGTTTTACGGGTGTATACGATCTTGATGTCGTCCTGCTTTTCGAGCTCCTTACCCAGAGCCAACACGATCTTTAAGGCGATGTCCTTTTCCCGATAGCCCGCTTTAGAAGGTTTACCAGGATCTTTGCCTCCGTGTCCCGCGTCAAGCACTACAGTAAATGGCTTTTTCCCTGCCTGTGCGGAGACAGGGTCCGCTTTCGCGAAAGCGAAAAAACATAAACTAATTAGAATTAATCCCCGGAACTCTCGTTTACTCCACATATCATCTATTGCCTTGGAGGGCCCTACTTTGATGCCTTTTTTCTCCTTCTTATTTTTGAGGTCAAATAATAGGCGTAATTTTGGCACCTTAATTGAGGCCACTAGCTTTACAAAAATAGCACTAATCGACTTGCAAACAAACTTTAAAAAGTCTCTCCTCACCGTTCTGGTCGCTTGGTGCTCGGTTGTTGGTCTGTTTGCTCAGGACTTACCCAATAATAATGCCACTCCTGTACCCGTTCAGGATACTCTTCCCAATATAACTTCTGAAATCCAGCCTGAACTTATAGAATCCGTTCAGGATACCGTGCGTCTGGACTCGGTCAAGGTCGCCAATGAGCCCTTGAGCGATATAGTGGATTACGAGGCGGAAGATTACACGAGTTACAACCGCAAAGAGCAGAAAACACGATTGTACAACAAGGCGCAGGTAACCTACCAGGACCTGAAAATAAATGCAGGGCAGATCATTATTGATAATGCTACCAACACGGTCTTTGCTAAAGGAATCGACTCGGCCGGGGTCTATACCCAGGCTCCGGTTTTTGAACAAGGGCTTAATGTAGTGAAGCCCGACAGTATCATCTTCAATTTTAAAACCGAACGCGCCCTGGTCTACGGTTCGCGAACCCAACAAAATGATTTCTACATCAAGAACCGGATCAGCAAGCGGGTCAATGATTCGGTCGTATTCATGCGCGATGTAAAATTCACCACCAGTGAAAATGTAGATGATCCGGAGTATTATTTTTATGCCCGTCGGGTCAAATTCGTTCCCGGAAAGAAGATCGTGACCGGCTTTGTCAATATGTACATTGCGGATGTTCCTACCCCTCTGGGACTGCCCTTCGCCTACTTTCCCATGGAAAAAGAAACCAGTGTCTCCGGTTTTATACCTCCTTCTCCAGGAGAAAGTGCAGAGCGTGGCTATTTTCTACAAAATGGCGGATATTACTTCGCTCTAGGCCCGTATTTGGATCTGACCGCAGTAGGAAGTTATTACACCAACGGGAGTTATGACCTGCGCGGTGATGTCAATTATAAAAAACGGTATCGCTTTAATGGAAATCTAAGTGTGCAGTATCAACGCTTATTGGCCGGAGAACGGGGTCTGGAAGGGTTTAGTGAGTCTCAGGTGTACAATTTGCGTTGGTCCCATTCACAAGACACCAAGTCGAGTCCGAATTCCCGATTTTCAGCTTCGGTCAACCTGGGGAGTAGTGACTTTTATCAGGAGTCTCTGAATCAGGTCAACACAGGAAATTTCCTGAATAACTCCTTCCAATCGTCCATTTCTTACTCCAAAACCTTTAGAGGCTATCCCCAAGTGAACCTCTCGCTTACCGCTACGCATTCACAAAATACCAGAACGCAGCAGATCAATATGACCTTGCCCACCGCAGTGGTGAATGTCGAGCGGGTGTTCCCCTTCGCTCCCAAGGCCGGTACTAAAAAAGGAGCCTTGCAAAATATCAATGTGAATTATCAGTTTCGCGGGGACAACCGCTTCACTACCACCGATAGCCTGTTCTTTACTCCCCAAATGTTCAGAGATGCCGAGTTGGGCATGCAGCACACCATACCCATCAGCACCAACTTCAAGATCCTCAAGTATTTTAGTGCTACGGTCAGCGCCAACTATCAGGAATCCTGGGTATTTAAGACCATTGATCAGTCGTACAATCCGGAAGCCCCTAATGGAGTACAACGGGATACCATTCGTGGGTTTGACGCTTTTCGTACCTATAATCTTAGCGCCAGTTTGGGGACAACCATCTACGGCCGGGTAGATTTTGGGAGTGATAAGAAAATACAGACGATCAGGCATGTGATGCGACCCTCCATTTCCTATGGATACACCCCTGCCTTCGATCAATTTTACGATACTTACCTGCGTCCGGACCCTAATGATCCCCTGGCGACGGATTTAACCTTTGAGGAAGAATTTACCCGTTTTCAGGGTGGTTTCTTCTCCCCTCCGGGAAATCAAGTCTCCAATAGTCTGGGTTTTCAGCTCAGTAATGTTATTGAGGCTAAAGTGAGGGATAAGGACAGCACCAAATTAGAACCTAGAAAGATTACCTTACTGAACAATTTCACCATTTCTTCACGCTACAATTTTGCTGCCGACAGTTTAAAGCTTTCACCAATTTCCGTTCGAGGAAATATTCCGGTCATCCAGAATAAATTGGATGTCAATTTCAGCGCCGGTCTAGATCTTTATGCGCTCAATAGTGCCAATAGGAGGATTGACCGACTCAACATCAACAATGGAGGAAGCCTATTTCGATTGACCAATGCGGCCGCCAATTTTGGTTATTCGTTCAGCAGCAAAGATTTTGAGGGAAAGGGAAAAAATGACGATCCTACCGAGAATGAGACTTTTCGAAACGGAGGAAGACAGGACGACCTTTTTGGGACAGGCCTAGATATAACGGGGCAAAACCTATTTACTGATGATAAAGAGGAAGACCGGGAACCCTTGCGCCCGGATCTGTACAACTTTAAAATCCCCTGGAATATCCGACTTTCCTACAATGTCAATTACGGCAATACGCGTCGTGAGGATGAAATTACCTCCCATTCCATTATGTTTAGTGGAAATGTAGAATTGGGACCGCGATGGACCGTTGGTTTTTCCAGCGGGTATGACCTTGTAAATCCAGGATTTACCTTTACGCAATTGCGGTTTGCCCGAGATCTAGAAAGCTGGAATATGAATTTTACCTGGGTTCCCTTCAGTCAGCGAGCATCCTGGAATTTCTTTATCGGGATCAGTTCCAGCGCCCTGAGCGACATTAAGTACGACAAACGACGAGCGCCCGATGAGCGCCTTTAATCCATTAATACAAGACAATCATGAAGAAAATCATTACCAGCCCTGATGCTCCAGCCCCCATTGGCCCTTACAATCAAGCCGTACTGAGCGGCAACACCCTTTACTGTTCCGGCCAGGTGGCCTTCGATCCAAAAACGATGGAACTGGTGCAGGATTCTATTGCTAAAGAGACCCAACAGGTCATGAAAAATTTGAAGGCTGTACTCGCTGCAGCCGATATGGATTTTGAGCATGTGGTAAAAACCTCCATATTTCTGAGTAGCATGGAAGATTTCACGGAAGTGAACAAGGTGTATGCCACCTATTTCAACGAAAAAACCGCTCCTGCTCGAGAAACGGTTGAAGTTGCTAACTTACCGAAATACGTGAACGTAGAAATCTCTATGATCGCGGTAAAGGACTGATCAGGCCATCAAGAAGTTCTTGTGGTAGGCGACCAATCCATCGATGGGTCGCTTTAATATTTTCCCGACTTCCAGGTCGTAAGTGGCCATGATCTTGCGCAACTCATCCTGGAGATAAAAGGCGATTGATCCCACAAAATGCACTGGTACCACTTTGGCCTGATCAAATTGCAGGATTTGATTTTCGATAAAAAGTCGTAATCCTTTTTCGATCAATCCCTGACAATATTCATACTCTTTATGGGTGATCAGGAACTTGGCGAACTGGGCCAGGTAGGTGTTGGGATTCGGTTTTTTGTAGAGGTGATTTTTTATGCTCTCCGCTGTTAAATCGTAGTTCTTGGCAAACTCATAAGCGATGTCCTTAGGGATTTTATTAAAGTGAAAATCCCGCAATAGTTGACGTCCGAAGTAGTTTCCACTCGCGTCATCCATCAAAATATAGCCCAGAGAAGTTACTTTTTGCTCAATTTGCTCACCGTCAAAAAAACTACAGTTAGAACCTGTACCCAAAATACTTACGATGGCCGGAGACCCTTTCTCTGTAGTCGCGTACAAGGCTGCATAAGTGTCTTCTTTGATGTTGATTTGCAGCGCCTTATCAAAAAACTCTTCAAAGAGTTCATGCAATAGTTCTCTGGGTTTAACGGTACCACAACCGGCGCCATAGAAGTGTACATGAGTAGCCTCATGACGATGCTTGTAGAGTTCATAATTGTTAATCATGCGCTCATGCAAAATCTCGCGTGTCAACACCTGAGGATTCAAACCCAAGGTTTGGGTTTGAAACACCTCTTCTCCGTCATCATTCAACGCAATCCAATCCGTTTTGGTGGATCCGCTATCTACTATCAGTTGCATAATAGGCTGTATCTATGAAACAAAACTAAACCGCTGCTTCAGTGGTCTGAAGCAGCCGGTTAACACTTCTATTAAAGCGAATTTACTTTCTCAGCCAGGTCGACCAATTTATTGGAATATCCAAATTCATTGTCATACCAGGAAACCAATTTAAAGAACTTAGAATTCAGTTCAATAGAGGCATCAGCATCGAAAACGCTTGTTCTTGGGTCGCTGACAAAGTCTTGAGAAACCACCTTTTCATCAGTGTATCCAAGTATTCCTTTCATGCTGCCATTGGCGGCTTCCTGAAAGGCCTTTTTGATTTCTTCTAAGGAAGTTTCTTTCTCTGTGCGTACCGTTAAATCAACCACAGACACATCTGCGGTAGGCACGCGAAAGGCCATACCAGTAAGTTTTCCATCTACAGAGGGCATCACCTTACCTACCGCCTTCGCTGCTCCCGTTGAAGCAGGAATGATGTTGACCAGTGCGCTTCGTCCTCCTCGGTAATCCTTCTTGGAAGGTCCGTCTACGGTTAATTGAGTCGCAGTAGTGGCGTGGATGGTGGTCATGAGTCCTTCGTCAATTCCCCAGTTGTCATTAACTACCTTAGCCAAAGGAGCCAGGCAATTGGTGGTACACGAGGCGTTGGATACGATTTTGTGATCAGCGGTCAATTTATCATCATTTACGCCCATGACAAACATGGGAGCATCCTTGGACGGAGCAGAGATCACTACTTTTTTAGCCCCGGCCTGAATATGATAATCAGCTGATTCCAGCGTAGTGAATATACCGGTACACTCAGCGACTACGTCAGCACCTGCCTCGTCCCACTTCAAATTTCGCGGATCGCGCTCAGCCGTGATACGAATGGTCTTTCCATCAACTACCAAATGACCGTCTTTTACTTCGACCGTTCCGTCGAAACGACCGTGTACCGAATCGTATTTCAGCAAGTAAGCGAGGTGTTCTACATCCAGCAGATCATTGATTGCTACTACGTCTACATTATCTCGTTTGACCGTTGCACGAAAAACTATACGTCCAATGCGTCCAAAACCGTTAATTCCTAATTTTAAATTTCCCATTACTTCTTTTTATAGTTGGTTATGTGCTCATAATTTCTGAGACACGTATCAATTCTTTATTAATTTTTGATTGGCCTTTAATGGCCTTGGCCAAAGGATACAGCACCATTTTATCGTGCTGTGTTCCGACCATATAATTGCTTTGTCCTTCCATGAGCGATTCAACAGCCTTAACGCCCATTCGACTCGCCAGAACACGGTCATAACAGGTAGGAGATCCTCCTCGCTGCATATGGCCAAGAACGGATACGCGAACGTCGTATTCTCCCATGTGCTCGTCTACATAGTCTTTGAGTTCGAAAACACTCTTTCCGATCTTATCACCTTCTGCGACGACAACAATACTGGATGTTTTACCGCTTTTTTTACTCCGGTTGAGTGATTCAACCAGGCGATCGAGGCCCATATCTTCCTCAGGGATCAAAATTTCTTCGGCTCCGGCGCCCACCCCGGCGTTTAAAGCGATATGGCCTACATCTCTACCCATCACCTCAACAAAGAATAAACGGTTGTGAGAACTGGCTGTATCTCTAATTTTATCAATCGCTTCTATGGCCGTATTGAGGGCCGTATCGTAGCCGAGAGTTCGATCTGTACCGTTGATGTCGTTATCAATGGTTCCCGGTATACCGATCACTGGAAAGTTGTATTCGTTATTGAAGATCAAGCCTCCGGTAAAGGTTCCGTCCCCTCCAATCAATACTAAAGCGTCAATTCCTGCTTCAATCAGTTTATCATAGGCCTTTTTCCGACCTTCCTTAGTGCGGAATTCTTCCGAACGAGCAGATTTTAAAATGGTTCCTCCACGATTAATGATGGCGCGTACGCTACGAGCATCTTTGGGCTCAAAATCCCCTTCAATCAAACCTTCGTAGCCGCGATAAATTCCATAACATTCAAGCTTGTGATAGGCACAGGTACGCACCACACTCCGTATGGCTGCATTCATCCCGGGAGAGTCTCCACCGGAAGTCAGGACCCCAATGCGTTTGATTTTTGAATCCATTTTGGTTACTATTAAATTTAAAAGTAACAATCTTAAAGCTACTATACATCGATTTATAAGACTTTAAGAATTTCAAACGTTTTCGGTTAATAAATTCTCGAAAAGATGCCGTTTTATATGCTCGAATTGAGCACATTCATAATTTTTACAGCAGAGATAAGGAGCTTATCCCAGTAGAAGTCGATAACCAAAAAAAGATGAAGTACGACTAATTAAAATCGCGATCAGAAGGTGGAGGTGCAGAATCCGGGATCACAAATTGACCGTTGCGCAACTCGGCCTCGACCTCTTCTGCTTTCCCTTGAAATATTTTCCGGACCAGTTCTTTGAAATTATTGAAGTCTACCGAGTAGGATATCGCCACCCCCTGAGTGTAGCCATCCGGTTCTCCAAAGAATTGAACATCGGTCTGGCGATTGAATACCTTGGCCCGCAGCGAACCGTCTTCATTGAGCAGAAAATCAACCTCAACGTCACCAACGACTGCCGATTCGCTGACTCCTCCGGTGGGTACCCCTACCTTCCCGTTGATCAATACGCGGTTTGAAATCTGAGTAGAAAGCGTAAAGCCAACCCTTCCTGTCGTTTGCAGGTTGGGCGAATTATCCCCCTGCACAATGTCCAGTCCGATATCGAACTTGCCGTCTTCGTCAGAAAACAGATCATTGAAGATTCCCGAGGCACTTTCCAATAAGTTCCCGGCAATGGCGGCCTGGGTATTGACTTGAGATTCACTAAAGAATCGACCTTGCGAGACCAGCGAAATGGCCTGGATCTCCCGGGTAGCTCGGTCGTTTAGTCGATAATCCAATTCAGAGGAAACCAAAGAGCTCGTTCCCGGAAACTCAAAATCAAAAGTAATGTCCGGTTGGATCAACTCCCCATCCAGATTGATGATCACATTCACCGGGATCTCCCTGTTGATCTCTCTGTTCTCCAGCAGAATGGAGGGGTTAGCACGTGCAGCGTAGACCGCACTGAGGTCTAGTAAAGCCCGGGCCGGATCGCCGTTCCAGGCGATGCTGCCCAAAGGCACCACTTCAAAGTCTTTTTGCACGATACCCCCGTATCTGAAATTAAAAGTTCCATCGTACACCACATATTCTCCAAACATATCGAACTTACCATTGGTGTTGATCGCTATATTCAGGAGTCCCACACCACGGCCGGTCAATCTACTACCGTCAATATCGATCTCGATGAGGGCGTCCTGGTCGACGTCCAGGTCAAAATTCAGGGAAAGGGCCTTATTCTCTTCGGGTACAAAATCTTCTCCGGCCAGGCGAGCTTCTTTTTCTTCCGGACTTAGAAATCGGATGACGGAGCTGTCCCCAATGGTTTCTGTATCGTCCAGAGGGATCTTAAATACCGTTCCCGTTTCCGTTTCTGCTACAACATCGATGGTCAATTCATCCACCGGCCCGTAAATATCGGCTTCACCGCTGATGAAGGCCGTACCGTAATAGAGCGCATCTTCCTCTTTCTCCGTATCCAGTACCAATAATCGAGTGGTCGCTATATCCAAATCCAATCGCCAATCAGAGAAACCGTTATGTGAGATCACGCCCTGAAATTGACCTTCTGTATTGTACTTGGTATCGACTAGGGTGGAGCGATTGAAGATAAACTTCTGTTCGTCCAGAGTGATTCTCGCTACCCCTTTGAAGCGGTAATCCGTGTCCAAATAGGGAATACCCAGTCCGGCTTCTGTAAGTACCATGGAGCCTTTGAAATCGGGATTCTTGTAATTTCCACTCACTGTCGCACGACCACTGGCAAATCCCCTTAAATTACTTAGGACGTCGCCACCCAACGGACTGAAGGCTGCCAGCTTCAAATCCTTCATGCGTAAGTCCAGATTGATGGAGGGATTCTGCTGATCGACGTTGATATTTCCTTTGGCAGAAAGTGCTCGAACGTCCCCATTGATCAATTGTGTATCTACCGTATAATTAGTCAGACTTTCATTACCCTTAATCTTTAGGTCTAGATCCCCCATTTCCACATCATTCACACGTAGGTTCGATATGGTCACCTCCGAATTGGGATAATAGGCTCCGTCTTGTTGCAGGAGGTCCAATTGACCGTTAACACGACCGTTGAAACGAAGACTATCAATATCCGGAGTGATATTGCCCAGGGCAACGTTATCAAATTGAGCGCTTAGATTTTTGTAGGTACTGTCTCTCACTTGCCCCTTCAGCGCGATCTGCTGATTGCGGTAACGAAAGACAATATCTTCAATGGCAATATCATTGAAATTATTATCAAAGATCAATTTGTTCTTGGCGTTGTTGTTGGCATTGAGCACCCATTCTTTTTCTTTGAATTCAATCGTCGACCTTTTAAAGCCCAGCACCGAATTATTGTCTTCATTAATGGTGTGGTACAAGCTTAGTTCAAACTGATCATCATTATCTTTCCCGCCGGTGAATTCAGACCGCATAAAGAGCGTATCTCGCAGGGTAACATTGATCAAATTAAAATCAGACAGCGCATAAAAGCCGGTATTCACGCTATCCGCAGCGATATAGGTATTGAATAAAGGGTTTTTGTTATCTACCCGAACATCGATTTTTTGAGCGAGTATCCCAAAGGCATCAATCTCTGGTGAGCGAAAGGTAAGTTTGAACTCAGAATCATCAGAAACGACGCTTCCGCGAATGAAGGTATTGGGTTCAAACTGGATCTCAGGAACAAAGACCTCAACGATCTTGTTGTAGATCTGGAAGTCAAACTCCATAAACTGATCGGTCGTGAGTTTGGTGGGTTCGTAATTCGTGTACAAACTACCGATAGCATTTCTAAATAAAGGATAGATATCTCCCACCTTAAAATTACCGACGACCTCACCAGAAACGATGTCCGGAGAATTGATGGTGATGGTACGAATTTCATTGCTGAAACTAGAGGTGACCTTAAAATCTTTAAAGTAGTAATCATCATTTTTGTTGGTAAAGGAAGCCTCGATAAATTCTACCACCCCCACGGCATCATCCAGATCGGTTCCGCGCAGGTCCATCAGTACGGTCCCTTTAAGCACAGCCAGACTGTCATCTATAAAGTTCAACGCAGCCAGGTCCAAATAGTCTACTTCTGCAGTAAAATCATAGGTGTTTACTGCAGACGAGGCATCCACCAGTCCCTTAAAATCGAGCCTTACATTTTCATCATCGATCACCAGATCTCCATTGAACTTGGGCGCGGCCAGGCTACCGGAAAGCGTGATGTTTTTGTAGGTGTAATTGTTATACGTCAAACTGGAAATAGCCCCTTGAATTTCAGTATTCACCTGCTCTTGGGTGAACCCCCTACCGTTGACCTCTACATCTAGGGTGGCTTTACCCAATTTAGGATCATTGGCTAATTTGCCCAGATCAAAATCGTCCAAAATAATCTGCCCCAAGTAGGTGGCCCGATCGACCTCAGAGAAATTGGTCAATTCCAGATCGAGATCCCCATTTCCGATAGAGGTTGAGATTCGGGAGAAGGTCGATAAATTACGTGCAGTCAGCGTAGTCGCCCCTGTCATGTTAACCGCTCCCAACCGGGCGAGTTCTTCAGGCAGGCTTTTACCCAAAAGATTAGGTAACAAACGGGCCAGATCGATATAGCGGGTTTGCAATTGGCTGTGATCGGCGATGATCAGAAAATCTCCGGTTTCCCCCAAGATATTTTCAAACTTAAATTCACCTTGTATCCTACTGCTGTTAAAAGCATTCAGGTCCAGATTAGAGACCACAAAATCATTGAGGGTCCCATTCAGATCGCCGGTAAAACTAAGCGTACCCTGATTGCCAAATTCCGCATAGAGCAAATTGAGATCGGCTAAATCCAATTCCGCTTTCGCGAAAGCAAAGTCGAAAACAACCCGGTTATTAAAATCCTCAAAAGCGTTGTCTTCCGTATTCAGAGTCACCCCGCCTTCGATCAGGGATCCGTCTGTTTTGAGGATCATTTCCTCCAGGCTTATTTCCTTGGAGTCATAATAAAAATCTCCTTCCAGGGAGCGAATGTAATAGCCTCGTTTGGCTTCAAACGCCAGGTTATCAATTTGAGTAGTGATGACCTCGTCCAGCAAGGAGAAGTCCGATACCGTCGCATCGAGATTTCGAAAATCGACCACCTCCGGGTTGTCCAGGTTTTCATCCGTATATCGGAAACGCGAATTGGCTAAGCTGATCTCTGTCGCAGTAAGTTCGAAGGGTTTAGTAGAAGGGGTTCCAGAATCAAAAGCCTGGGTAAATACGTAAAGATTGTCGTGAGGTTCCTCTTGGTAACGTTTAATGAAAAAGCGCGCTTTGTTAATGCCGACATCTCCAAGATTGAGATCACCCTGTATCAGGCTCCGTACGCTGAGTAAACTGGCACTTACTTGTCCGGCATAAATCAGGGTATCCTGGTGATGATCTTCTATATACACTCCCTTGATGTCTAGATCACCATCGTAGCGCAGCCCAATTCGATCGATATTGATCGAAACGCCAAAATCCTCATTGATGCGCTGGGTTACTTTTTTGGCAATAGACGTTTGTACTGCAGGAATGGATAAGACGACAAACAGTATAATAAAAAACACTACCAGGAAGAGTAGTGTTCTTCGCAATATTTTCCAGAATTTCTTGATAGTGACTTATGTTTTACCTTTGAACGTCTTAACCTACGGTAAAGGTAGCAATCTTTATGCCTCAATGATATTATGGCTCAAAAAAATGTTTATATCCTGGCGATAGAATCTTCCTGTGACGATACGGCGGCAGCGGTGTTGGTCAATGGAAAAACCCGATCGAATATCGTAGCCAATCAAAAGATTCACGAACAGTATGGCGGAGTGGTTCCTGAACTTGCTTCCCGTGCTCATCAGCAGCATATCGTACCGGTAGTTCATCAGGCCTTAAAAGAGGCTGGAGTGACCAAGGAACAACTGAGCGCAGTAGCCGTTACTCAAGGCCCGGGACTCATGGGCTCTTTATTGGTAGGCACCTCCTTTGCCAAGTCCTTAGCCATGGGCTTGAATATTCCCTTACTACCCGTTCACCACATGCAGGCTCACATTCTGGCACACTTTATTGATGAGGCTGGGTACAAACAGCCCGAATTTCCTTTTATTGCAGCAACCATATCCGGAGGGCACACTCAAATAGTCTTGGTCAAGGATTATTTTGATATGGAAATTCTCGGGCAAACGCTTGACGATGCCATTGGAGAGGCCTTTGACAAAAGTGCAAAACTCTTAGGACTCCCCTATCCGGGAGGGCCGTTGATCGACCGACTTGCCCAAGTAGGAAATCCTCATGCCTTTGAGTTTCCAATTCCCAAGGTAGACGGCTTGGATTTTAGCTTTAGCGGTCTTAAGACCTCTATTCTCTATTTTGTCCAGAAACAGACCGCTAAAAACACCGATTTTATCGAGCAGCATAAAGTAGACATTTGCGCCTCCATCCAGTATACCATCATTAAGATTTTAATGCAGAAACTGGAGGCTGCGGTGCAACAAACCGGTGTGAATCGAGTCGCCATTGGTGGTGGAGTCTCTGCCAATAGTGGAATTCGGGGTGCACTCAAACAAGCTGAAGAGGAGCGCGGTTGGACCACTTACGTCCCCAAATTTGAATACACCACTGATAATGCGGCAATGATCGGAATTGTAGGGCATCTGCAGTTCGTTCATCAGCAGTTTGATCGCGATTTTAGAACAGTAGCTGGCCTGACCGCTGCAAGTAGAATGCCCTTTTAACCATGCAATTATTTTACCACCCCGAAGCTCATCAACAAGCAAAGCGACTGACCTTCTCAAAAGAGGAGAGCCGGCATATCGTAAAGGTGCTTCGCAAAACAGTGGGAGATACTTTAAGGATCACCAATGGAAAAGGTCAGTTTTTTAGTGTGGAGATTACCGAAGCCTCACAAAAGCACTGTCAAACCAGGGTGCTGGAGGTCGAATCGCAAGATCCGCTCCCCTACGAACTGCATTTGGCCGTAGCGCCTACCAAACTCAATGATCGTTTTGAGTGGTTTTTGGAAAAAGCCACTGAAATTGGCGTCCATCGAGTCACCCCACTCCTTTGCGATCACAGCGAACGTACGGTGATCAAAGCCGCTCGCTATGAGCGTGTTCTGGAAGCTGCCATGAAACAGTCCTTATCCGCTTACCTGCCTACCTTGGCACCCCTGACTCCTTTTTCCACCTTCATAGAGCAAGAGCAAAACGGGCTGCTGTATATAGCCCATTGTGAGGATAGGCCCAAGCTCCGTTTAATGGAAGCCATACAGCAGGAACGACCTCAACGCCTTATTGTATTGATCGGACCTGAAGGGGACTTTTCCTCTGCTGAAATTGAGGCAGCCGTGCGACATAAAGCGATCGAAGTCGACCTGGGAAAAAGCCGATTACGCACCGAAACTGCGGCCATTGTAGCTTGCCATACCGCCTCGCTTGCCTTACACTAAGAGTTTGACTTTTCTTACGCACCATTTAGAATTCAGCAAAGAGAATGCTATATTTACGTCATTCATCCCCAAAAAATGGCTGTTAATCAAGCAACACAAGTCAAAACAGAATTTCTGGACGCTCTGGATAGAGAGCCAGCATTACTGACCTGGATTCAAGAAGGGAATTTTGGATTGCTGGTGCTCCAAAAAGCCTCTGAAGAATTTAATTTTTGGGCCAGCGGAAGCTTAGCGCAAGATTTTCTATTGAATGACACTGCGTCTAATCCGCTTCATATTTTCTCTGCCAAAGATGAGCAATTTTTACGGGAATGTGTGACCACTTCTAAACCCATCTATTCCTGGCGAACCTTAAACATCAGAGAATCTAGTTTAAAGATCGATTGCCAACTAAAATTTATCCCCTCTTCGGAAAAAGAGCAACTGGCATTGCTTGTTTTCCGAACAACATTGAATGACGATCCTGCAATCGACACTATACTTTCTCAGGACAAAAGTGAACTAACCGCAACATCCCTTCGCTTTCAGTCTCTGGTGGAGAATGCTCAGGATGCCATCTTAATTCTTGATGAAAGCGGTACGCCTACCTATGCTTCCAATGCCATTGAAGATATCTTAGGATATACCAAAGAAGAGACCTTGAATATCAATATGTTTGAGGTCTGCCATCCAGATTTCATGGATAAAATCAAAAGTATTTTAGTAGAATGCCTTGAGAATCCGGGAGTGACCGTGGTCAAAGAGGCCTCAAAATGGAAGCATAAAGACGGGAGCTGGCGCTGGCTGGAAGGCTTACTCACCAATAAGTTGCATGATCCGGCTATTCGAGGTATCGTAGATAACTTCAGAGACATCACGGAGCTGGTTGAAGCCAGTTTGGTCCTGGAGCGACAGTCTGAATTACGAGGGATCCTGGTTGATCTTTCCATGCAGTACATCAATTTACCGGTGGAGCGAGCCAGTGAGGTCATTGACCAATCCTTAGAACGCCTGGGGAAGTTCGTTCATGCGGATCGGGTGTATATTTTTGATTACCATTTTGAACAAGAATATCTTACCAATACTCATGAATGGTGTGCCCCTGGGATCACCGAGGAAATTGATAATTTGCGACACGTTCCTATTGAAGTTCTTAATCAACCCTGGGTTATCAATCACAAGCGGGGGTTACCGGTACATATCCCCGATGTGCGCTCCATCCAGGAAGATTCGCTAAGGACCCTTTTACAGGAACAGGACATTAAAAGCTTATTGACCATTCCACTGATGGTGGGTGCTGACTGCGTGGGCTTTGTCGGTTTTGATCGGGTACGGTCCTACCATGTCTTTTCTCGGGAAGAAATAGAACTGATGAGTGTCTTTGCCAAGATGTTGGTGAATTTCAGAGAGCAGACCAATAAAGAGCGTTCGTTAACGGAATTGGTGGAGCAAGTAGAAAGTCAAAATCAGCGATTGCTGGATTTCTCCTTCATCACCTCCCACAACATGCGCTCTTCGATCGCCAATCTTATGGGTATAACCGACGTCATCGCCTTAGAAGGAAATCATGATGAATATGTGGGCATGATGCGCAAGAGCACCGAACGACTGGACACTACAGTGAAAAATATCAATGAGTTGATCCATTTTGAGAATCAATTGAGTGAAAAGAATACGATTTCTTGTTCCCTACTGGAGTTTGTCAATCGGGTAATCGTCAATAATCAACTACTGGTGGAGGAGCTAGAGGCTGATATAGAAGTTCGCATACCCCCTGATCAAGTCGTATTCATTATACCGGCCTACCTTGAAAGCATTCTGCACAACTTGGTTCATAATGCATTAACTTATGGAATTGATGACAAGCACAAAAAGATTGTGATCGCTACAGAGGAGACCGATCATACGCTCGCTATCAAGGTTCAGGATTTTGGACCCGGAATCGATCTGAAACGATTTGAAAAAAAGCTATTCACGCTGGGTGGTCGCTTTACATCGAATAGCAAAGGTCAGGGCGTAGGCTTATTCATGAGTAAGCGGCAAATAGAGGCTCTCGGAGGGCAGTTATATCTTGACACCGAATTAAATAAAGGCTGTATATTTACGGCAGAATTTCCAAAATCATGAACAAGGCATTGATTGTAGATGACGATGAGATCTTTTTATTTCTGATAAAAAGTCTGTTCAAAAAGAATTTTCCTGAGGTCAGGTTAGACACCTGTCTTCATGGCGAAGAGGCATTGGATTATCTAAAGAATGACCAACCCGACGTAGTCTTTTTGGACATCAATATGCCAGTACTCAACGGCTGGGAGTTTATGAATAAGATCGATGCGGTGGTTCCGGCAGATCAAAAACTGAAGATCTATATCGTCTCTTCTTCCATCGATCCCAGAGACCATAAAATCGCAGAAGAAGACCGGCGAATCTCCGGATTCATTGAAAAACCCTTAACGGCAAAAAAACTCGAGGAACTCTCCTTAGATTGGCTTTAAGTCATCATTTTTACCAATAACTCGCGAAGCAAATCGCCTTGGGCCATTTGTCCGGCGCCCACCCCTTTTCCTTTTACATCGACTTCGCGAATCATACTAATGATCTGACTGACTCGCTTCATGGGGTAGTTTTGTGCTGCGGTCACATACTCGCGGACGAAATAGGGATTTATTCCTAAGGTTTTGGCCACGGTACCTTTGTCCTTTTGGGGAAGACCGTGATACTGCAATAACTGGGAGAAAAAGGAAAAGAGCTGAGCTATGGTAACCACCAGCGGATTGTCTTTGGGATTGTTGGCAAAATAATTAGCAATGCGATGGGCCTTGACACTATCGCGCTCTCCAATGGCCTTGCGCAGTTCAAAATTATTAAAGTCCTTGCTGATCCCAATGTGCAGTTCAACCGCTTCCGGATCAATCGTGCTCCCCTTAGGCAGCACGATCTCCAGTTTTTCCAACTCATTATTGATTTTTCCCAGGTCAGTGCCCAGAAACTCCACCAGCATATGGCCTGCTTTAGGGGTCACTGTATAGCCCTTACTGCTCATCAGTCGACGGATCCAATCGCCCACCTGATTATCGTACAGTTTCTTGCTTTCGTATATGACTCCTGCTTTCGCGAAAGCTTTATAGACCGCTTTTCGCTTATCGATCTTTTTATATTTATAGCAGATGACCAATACGGTGGTTTGTTGTGGATTCTCTAAATAATCGCTCAGCTTTTCGATCGTACGCGCTAATTCCTGGGCCTCTTTGACAATGACCACCTGACGTTCAGCCATCATGGGATAACGCTTTGCCTGACTCACGATATCTTCAATGGTGACATCACGGCCATACAGGGTAACCTGATTGAAACTCTTTTCCTCCTCGCTTAAAAGGGTGTTATCTAAAAAGGAGGCAATGCGATCAATATAGTACGGTTCCTCCCCCATGAGGAGATAGACCGGCGCTATTTTTCCGGCCTTGACATCATTCACAAGAGCAGTTACTTGGTCGAGCATTGGATTTTGAAAGGGGAAATCGTTTCTTTGTGTAGATGGAAAAATTAAACTTTCCCAGCTTTTCCTTTAGGGTCAAAAATAGCGAAAACAAATCGTTAATCTTTGACCCCTTCCGCAAAAAATTTGTCGTTTTGACCCCTGAAGAATGGGTTCGACAGCACAGCCTGCAATACCTGGTCCGGGAAATAAATTACCCCCCGTCGTTATTGGCGATTGAACGTCAATTTGAACTTTACGACACGGTTAAGCGCTTTGATATTGCCGGCTTTAATCCTCAGGGTAAGATCAGTCTGATTGTGGAGTGCAAGGCGCCTCAAGTTTCCATTACACAGGATAGTTTTGATCAGATTGCCCGATACAACCTTAAACTACAGGCGGATTACCTGATGGTGACCAACGGCTTGCAGCATTACTTCTGCCAACTGGTCTATGAAGAAGAGCGCTACCAGTTTTTAAAGCAATTACCCAGCTATTCGCAAATGCATCCGGTCTTATGAAGTGCGCAGTGGTCATCCTGAATTGGAATGGGAGAGTACTGCTCGAGCAGTTCTTGCCGACCGTCCTGAAGTACAGTAAGGAACTGGCAGAGATCATCGTTGTGGATAATGCCTCAACAGATGACTCAGTTTCCTACATCCAGCGTCATTTTAATTCGGAGGTTCGTCTTATTGAGCACGAACAGAATTGGGGATATGCCGGAGGGTACAACAAATCCTTATCCCAGTTGAAGCATGAATACTTTATACTGCTTAATAGTGATGTGGAGGTGACCGCCAATTGGCTTTCTCCTCTCATCACCGCACTGCAACAAGAACAGGTGGCCGCAGTACAGCCTAAGATCCTGGATTTTAAAAGAAAGTCTCACTTTGAGTATGCCGGTGCCGCCGGAGGATTTTTGGACGCACTGGGATATCCCTTTTGTCGTGGCCGCCTCTTTGACACCCTGGAAGAGGATGAAGGACAGTATGACGACCTTGTCGATCTTCACTGGGCGAGTGGCGCCTGCCTGGCCGTTAAAAGGAAAGCCTATGAGGAAGTAGGCGGACTCGATCCGCTCTTCTTTGCACATCAGGAGGAGATCGATCTGTGCTGGCGGTTGCGAAACGCTACGTACACCATTAGGTTTGCCCCTGATTCCACAGTATACCATGTGGGAGGAGCTACCTTAGATGCCATGCACCCCAAAAAGACCTTTCTCAATTTTCGTAACTCCTTGTTTTCCCTACTTAAAAATAAAAAGGGCTTCGGGGTATGGGCAATTCTGTTGGTGCGATTGATCTTAGACGGTTTAGCTGCAGTGCGTTTTCTCGTACAGGGAAAAGGGAAGCATTTTGCGGCCGTATTGCAGGCGCATTTAAGCTTTTACAAGCATCTTCCCTATTTGTTGAAAAGACGCAGAAAGATTTCAAAATTAGCCCTGAATCACCCGGTAAAAAGCATTGTTTTTTCGTATTTTGTTCTGAAGATCAGGCGGTTTAAAAACCTAGTCTGAGCTATACTAAAGTATTGTTAACAGCTCAATTAGAGGGTGTGATTTTAATACTTTTGATATGTTAAATTTTAAAATAAACAACAACTAATTATGATAAAGAAACCATTGCTTTTAGCCGCCTCTGCGCTTATCTTGTTTACCTCTTGCGTATCCAAGAAAGAATATGCAGCGCTGGAAGCCAAGCAAAAAGAAACACAAGATCTATTGAATTCAGCAACGGTAAAACTGAACTCCTGTTTAGAGGAGCGCGCTACTGCAGTTGCACAGAATGATCTATTGAGAAATCAGATCGACGATCTACGCAGAACCAACACGGAATTGATCAATACTCAAGGGAATCTGACTACCCTATCTACCAAAGGAGCAGAAAACCTGGAGCGTTCTTTAGAGGCGATCAAAGAAAAAGACCTCCAAATTCGCACCATGCGTGATGCATTGACCAAAAAAGACAGTGTTACTCTAGCATTGGTAACCAGCTTGAAAGGAGCTTTGGGTAATCTGGCCGATGAGGATATTGAAATCAATGTCGAGAAAGGTGTGGTTTATGTATCAATTTCTGATAAGCTACTCTTTAAGAGTGGACAATACAGCGTGACCGACCGAGCTAAAGAAGTGCTTGGAAAAGTGGCAACCGTGGTCAAAGCGAAGCCGGACATCGAGTTTATGGTTGAGGGGCACACCGATGATCGCCCGATCAACAGTGGACAGATCGTAGATAACTGGGACCTTAGTGTGAAGCGTGCTACTTCGGTCGTTCGTATCCTGCAAAATGATTTTGGCGTACCACCAGAGCGTATGGTTGCTGCCGGACGTAGTTATTACGTACCTCTAGCAAGCAATGATACCGCTGAAGGTCGTTCGCGTAACCGACGCACTCGTATTGTCGTTTTACCGAAGTTAGATCAGTTCTATCAGATGGTCAAAGACGGTATGGACGAGGCTACCAAAGCCGGTCAATAAATACAACTTCACTTTCGTGAAAAAAGAAACCCTCAGGATTCCTGAGGGTTTCTTCTTTGCGGTAGTTCCAGGTCTAGGCTTTCATAAAAGCGATTAACTTTTCATTGAATTCTTCAGTATGAGTAAAGGGTAACCCGTGGGGTGCCCCTTTCATAATCTCCAACTGAGCCTCGTCGATCATGGCTGCACTGCGCTTCCCCGATTTTTCTAGGGGTACTATTTGATCAGCATCTCCGTGCACCACTAAGGTCGGGATATCGAACTTTTTGAGATCGGCTCTAAAATCGGTTTGTCCAAAGGCATCTATACAGTCTAAGGTCGCTTTCGCGGAAGCGCCCATAGCGATGTTCCAATTCCAGTGGACCTGACTTTCGCTTACCCGATCTTTATTCTTTTCGAAGTTCACGAAATTCTTCCCGAAATCATTTAAAAAAGAAGCCCGGTCCTTTTGAATACCCGATTTCATATCGTCAAAGACCTCCTGAGGCACGCCGTCCGGGTTATCTTCGGTTTTCAGCATGAATGGAGTGACCGCGCCTACCAAAATGGCCTTGGCGATGCTTTGGGTTCCGTAATTTCCAATGTAACGCGCGACTTCGCCACCGCCCATGCTGAAGCCTACCAGGATCACCTCTTCTAATTCCAGAAAGCTAATGATATCATGCAGGTCTGCAGCCATGGTATCGTAATTATAGCCTTCCCAGGGCTGGTCACTTTTACCAAATCCTCTTCGGTCATAGGTTAAACATCGAAAACCGGCGTCTACGATCGCTTGTTTTTGATACTCCCACATACTACTACTTAAAGGCCAACCGTGGATCAGGATCACCGGTTGTCCTTCCCCAAAATCCTCAAAGTACAAAGTGATGGGCAGGTCTTTTTCTGTGGAACTGGATTCTATAAAACTCATAAGTGTATTTTTTTGATTCTCTTTAAAATATCCTTAATCCCCGGGTATAGAAAGAAAAAACGATGATTTAGCACCGTTTTAAGTCATTTTTAGGAGGTTTTTAGTTCAGTACGCTCAAATCACCCTTACCATCCCGAATGACCAAAGGTTCCGGCTCATTGAGATCGATTACGGTCGAAGCCACATTGCCTCCATAACCGCCGTCAATGACGCAGTCGACCAAATTCTCCCATTTCTCAAAGATCAGTTCCGGATCGGTGGTGTACTCGATCACTTCGTCCTCATCTTTGATCGAAGTAGATATGATGGGGTTGCCCAGGCCTTTTACTAGAGCCAAGGTGATGGCATTATCGGGTACCCGGATGCCAACAGTACGCTTTTTCTTAAAAACTGTGGGTAAGTTATTGTTGCCGGGTAAAATGAAGGTATAAGGTCCCGGAAGTGCCCGCTTTAGTATTTTAAAGGTGGGCGTATCAATCTGTCGAACATAATCAGAAAGGTTACTCAGGTCTTCACAGACGAACGAAAAATTAGCTTTTTCGAGATCGACCCCTTTGATGCGCGCAATTTTTTCCAGCGCCCGTGTATTGGTAATATCACAACCCAATCCATACACCGTGTCCGTTGGGTAAATGATCAAGCCTCCATCTTTGAGAATATCGACCACTTTCTTTATCGCTTTTGGATTGGGGTTTTCTTCGTAAATCTTAATGAATTCAGCCATACCTATAAAATTTGGTTGTTTCTTAAAAATACAAAACCTCGACGTCATGTCGAGGTTGAATTAACAGTGATTTGTGAACTTCAGTCGGCGCGTTCTACTTCGCTTTCCAGCTTGAGGACCTTTGATCCATCTTCTTGCTCAATGTAGAGCGCTTTGTCGTCTTCACTTCCTTTGCGGGTTACTTCATTTCCGTCAATGGTGCGCGTTACTTCTTTGGTAAAAGTGGATTGTACGGTTCCCGTTGCGGTGCCTTCTCCCCACTCCCATTGTACTTTAGTGCCTTCTCGTATCATATTAATTTTTTGTTTTAAGATAGGTATGCTTTCGCGAAAGCGAACAAAAATAACAGCAAATTAACGCCCGGCGTTAAGAGAATCTAAAGGAGTTTAGGCTACTTTTCGTTCAGGACTTCGAGTTTAGCGAAGCGAAGCAGCAACTTTTTGACGCCTCCGGGATCGAATTCGATCTCTGCCTTCTTGTCCTGTCCGGCGCCTTCAATTTTGACCACTACGCCTTCTCCAAAGCGGGAGTGCTTGACCCGGGTTCCCGGAGCCAGATCATCGGGAACTGGAGGTGTACTGGAGGAAGAGTTTACCGGCCGCATTTTACGCAGTTTACGCAGTTGGGCTTCTGTGGGCTTATTGCCTCGGGGGGGCGTTCCGCTGACCGGTTTTTTTAAACGCAGTTTGCTTTTATCGATGTCACCAAAAATATCGGAGTCGACCAGCGGCTTATAGCGGTACGACTCCACCGGTGTTTGGTAATCCAAATACTGATCATCGATCTCTTCGATAAACCGACTGGGTTCCGCATCGATGAGTTTACCCCAGCGGTACCGACTCTCGGTATAGGTGAGAAAGGCTTGTTTTTCGGCCCTGGTGAGGGCTACATAGAACAAGCGGCGTTCCTCCTCCAATTCCGAACGTGTGTTCATACTCATGGCCGAGGGGAAGAGGTCCTCTTCCATGCCCACAATATAGACGTAGGGAAACTCCAGACCCTTGGCCAGGTGTATGGTCATTAAGGACACCCGATCGTCGTCACCGGTGTCCAGATCCAGATCTGTAGCCAGGGCCACATCTTCCAGGAATTCAGCCAGCGAACCCGTGGCGTCTGCAATCTCTTTTTGACCTTCTACAAAGTCCCTGATCCCATTAAGCAATTCTTCGATATTCTCGATCTTGGCGATTCCCTCCGGCGTGCCGTCTTTTTTTAATTCCTGCAAAAGACCGGTTTTTCGGGCCACATTTTCAGCCACGGTAAAAGCGTCAGCCTGTTCATTGATGACCTGAAAACTTTTGATCATGGTCGCAAAATTGCTCAGCTTGGTACGGGTTCCGGCATTGATGCCCAGATCCAGCTGCCCGATATGTTCGATGACCTCAAAAATGGAGCGGTTGTACTGTTTGGAAGCGACGATCAGTTTATCGAGGGTGGTGGTTCCAATGCCCCGGGCGGGATAGTTGATGATGCGTTTTAGCGATTCTTCATCTTTAGGATTGATGATGAGTCGGAGATAAGCCAAAACATCTTTGATCTCTTTCCGCTGATAGAAGGAAAGACCTCCATAGATCCGGTAAGGGATATCGCGCTTTCGCAACGCGTCTTCCATGGCCCGAGATTGGGCGTTGGTTCGATACAGAATAGCAAAGTCGCCATGGGAGAGCTGATTATTCATCTTATATTCAAAGATGCTCCCGGCCACATACCGGCCTTCTTCCCCATCGGTAGGAGAACGATGCACGATGATCTGCGGACCGTCATCATTGGCGGTCCATACCGTTTTTTCCAGTTTGGTTTTGTTCTTATCGATCACCGAGTTGGCGGCATTGACAATATTTTTGGTAGAGCGGTAATTCTGCTCCAGGCGATACTCTTTCACATCGTCGTAGTCACGCTGGAAATTGAGAATATTGTTGATGTTGGCCCCACGAAAGGCGTAAATACTCTGGGCATCATCCCCAACTACGCAAATGTTCTGAAATCGGTCTGACAAGGCCTTGACGATCAGGTACTGACTGTGATTGGTATCCTGATACTCGTCGACCAGTATGTATTTAAATCTGTTTTGATATTTGCTCAGGACTTCTGGAAAGCGATTGAGCAATTCATTAGTTCGTAATAATAGGTCGTCAAAATCCATGGCTCCTGCCTTAAAACAGCGATCCACATATTCTTTATAGATCTCCCCCAGTCGCGGTCGTTTGGCCATAGCGTCACTTTCCATCAGCTCCGGGTTTTGAAAATAGGCTTTTACCGTGATCAGACTGTTTTTATAGCTACTGATGCGAGAATAGACCTGCTTGTACTTATAGATATCCTTATCCAGCCCCATCTCCTTGATGATTGAGGAGATCAGCCGTTGGGAATCCTGAGTATCGTAGATGGTGAAGTTGGAAGGGTAACCCAGCTTGTCGGCTTCAAAACGCAGGATTTTAGCGAATACAGAGTGGAAGGTACCCATCCATAAATTCTTGGCCTCACTGCTACCTACAATATCTGCGATCCGTTTTTTCATCTCCCGGGCCGCCTTATTCGTAAAGGTGAGCGCTAGAATATTGAATGGATCTACTCCCTGGCTCATCAAGTAAGCGATGCGCATGGTCAGCACACGGGTTTTTCCAGAACCCGCACCGGCTATAACGATAAGCGGACCTTCCTTGTGAAGAACCGGGGCTCGCTGGGCTTCATTCAGAGCGTCTAAGTACTTTTCCAATGCATTTTTATTTGTTGGAAAATTAAGGAAAAGACAACGGCTTTAGGGTAGGATTTACGCCATTTTATAAACAGTCTATCCCCAACAAAAAAGCCGCAACGAAGTTGCAGCCTTTTTAACCAAATCAATAATTATGATGTGCTTTACGCACGGGGGTATTGCATTTAATATTTTACAAACAGTTGGGTATAGAAAGGAACTCCGTGTTCATTGTAGGTCACCCCGATGCCGGTATGGGTAAAATCACCCTCCATGGCTTCTTTGTGTGAGGGACTGTTGATCCAGGCCTCCACTACGCTCTTAGCACTGCGGTAACCAAAGGCCACATTCTCTGACACGCGTTTGGCCCCTCGTGCCTTCAGGTAATCAGAACGCTCAAAAAAGCGATCGTGAGAAATGGTACCGTCTTCCACCATGTAGTAGGAATGCTCGACAGCCTTGCTTTCTCCTTTGGTACATAGTTTAAGACTGGATAGACCCACACTCTGACGGTAGGCATTCACCTCATCCATCACCTCCAACATAAAGGCCGTATCATTCTTTAAATTGATCTCGGCAACCAATTCCTGAGAAGTATCATTCAATACTTCATCATCTTTTGAACACGAACTCAAAACGACAAGCGAGCAAAGCAGAACGATAAATTTGGATAGGTTGGTCATTACAATTTGGGGTTGGTGACGACACAAACATAGTAAGGTGATTCATCGATTTGTGTCATACACCGATGATACAACACCTTACACCGATATATTAAGAATATATTAACATAGTTAACAAATATTTAACACTACTAAATTGGCATTCTTTAACATATTTTTAAGAATAGCTCCTACCGTATTTTCCCCTTGGATTCGTGCCTGCCCAATAGTTTTAAATATCTTTAAACACATGAAGCTTATTCACTACCTCCCTGTCCTTTTCTTTGTATTCATGGTCTCTCAAAACCTCAGCGGTCAGGAGGAGCCTCAGTCCGGTACTATCATCACGGAATTTGGAGCTACTTACCCCGTTCCTGCTCCCGACCTGGTGACCAATCGATCCCTGGATTTCTTTGCGGTATTTGACGTGTCCAAGGCGCCTGAAGATCCGGCTGTTGTTAATCCTTACATCAATACGGTCGCCCGTTTTCTGAATATGCATGACCGGGCGGGCATCAGCAACGAGCAACTTAAAGCAGCTCTGGTCTTGCATGGCCCCGCAGCCTATGGCGTGTTGAATCACGAAGAATATCGTAAACGCTATGGCGTTGACAATCCCAATCTCGAGTTACTCCAAGCGCTGCACCAGGCCGAAGTCCCTGTTATTCTGTGTGGACAAACAGCGTCCAGCAGAGGCATCGCACCGAACCATCGCTTAGACGAAGTTCAGATCGCGCTCTCGGCAATGACCGCATTAATACAACTACAAAAAGAGGGGTATACCCTCATCTCATTCTAAAATCACCCGTTTATGAAATGCATTAAAATCCTTATTCTTTGTTTAAGTCCCGCGCTACTCTTGGCGCAGTCGCCTTCCAAAGAACTTATGAAATCAGCAGAAAAGCTGGAAGATCAAGTCATCGAATGGCGCCGGGATATCCATCAAAATCCGGAGCTCTCCAATCAGGAATACCAAACCGCTGAAAAAATCGCCAATCATCTGCGCAGTCTGGGAATCGAAGTACAGACCGGGGTAGCTAAGACTGGTGTTGTGGGTATCCTGAAAGGGAACCGACCGGGCAAGGTGGTAGCCTTACGGGCTGATATTGATGCGCTACCCGTTACCGAACGTAATGATCTTCCTTTTAAAAGTGAAGTGAAAGCCACCTTTTTAGGAACCGAAACGGGGGTCATGCACGCCTGTGGTCACGATACCCACACGGCTATCCTGATGGGAGTAGCTCAGGTATTGTCTGAGCATAAAGACAAGATCAAAGGCACGGTAAAATTCATCTTCCAACCCGCTGAGGAAGGACCGCCACCCGGAGAAGAAGGCGGAGCTAAGTTGATGATCAAAGAAGGGGTACTGACCCAGCCTGACGTCGATGCAATTTTTGGACTGCACATCAATTCAGCGACACCCGTAGGCACGATTCGCTACAAACCGGGTGGCACCATGGCCGCCGTGGAGCGCTTTGTAGTCAACATCAAAGGAAAACAAACCCACGGGTCTCAGCCCTGGTCGGGTGTTGATCCTATTTATATCGCTGCTAAGATCATTGATGGCTACCAAAGCATCATCAGCCGGGAATCAGAATTGATCAAAGAAGCCGCGGTCATTACCGTAGGAAAGGTAACCGCCGGAGTACGATTCAATATCATTCCGGAATCGGCAGAACTTATTGGTACGGTGCGCACGCTAGATCCTGGTATGAAGGAATTGATCATCAATCGCATGACCGAAATGACACAAACCCTGGCTAAGGCCTACGGGGGTTCAGCCACTATTGAATTCCAGAATAACACCTCCATCACTTATAATGACCTGGCCCTGACCGAGCAAATGATCCCAACCCTAAAGGCGGTTGCCGGGCAGCAAAAGGTAGAATTGGTCAAAGCAACCACCGGAGGCGAAGACTTCTCGTATTTTCAGGAGAAAGTCCCTGGCTTTTATTTCTTTTTGGGCGGAATGACGCCCGGAAATCAGGAGGCCTATCCGCACCATACTCCGGATTTCTTTATTGATGAAGACGGACTCCTTCTAGGGGTAAAGACCCTCTCGCAGATTGCCGTAGATTATCTTAACGCTCCCTAATTATTTTTTTATGAAGTTTGTATTGGTTACCCTGGCAGCTCTGAGCTCGTTGCCTCTTTTCGCGCAAGCTCAAGTAGCACTGGATATTGAAAAAGTAGCACCCAAGGTTATCGAATGGCGCCGCGACTTTCATCAACATCCGGAACTGTCCAATCGAGAATTTAAAACCGCTGAGAAAATTGCGGAGCATTTAAAAGGTCTCGGACTGGAAGTGAAAACCGGGGTGGCCAAGACCGGCGTCGTTGCGCTCATTCCTGGACAACGACCCGGGAAGGTATTGGCCTTGAGAGCCGATATTGATGCTCTACCCGTCACCGAACGCGTGGACCTCCCCTTTAAAAGTGAAGTTAAAACCACCTTTCGCGGACAAGAGACTGGCGTCATGCATGCCTGTGGTCACGACACCCACATTGCCATTTTGATGGGTGTGGCAGAAGTGCTTTCGCGAAATAATGATTTTGCGGGCACCGTGAAGCTCATCTTTCAACCGGCCGAAGAAGGAGCGCCTCCCGGTGAGGAAGGAGGAGCCAAACTGATGGTTCAGGAGCAAGTGCTTCAAAATCCTAAGGTGGACGCCATTTTCGGATTGCATATTGACGCGCAGAACGATGTGGGCACACTGAGCTACAAACCCGGTGGCATTATGGCAGCTTCCCAAAGTTTTGAGATTTATGTCAATGGCAAGCAAAGTCACGGCTCAACGCCCTGGACCGGTATTGATCCCATCATGGCCAGTGTTAAGATCATTGATGGCCTACAAACCATCATCAGTCGGGAGGCTCCGCTTACTCAGGAAGCTGCAGTGCTATCCATTGGAAAAATAAGCAGTGGAATACGGAGTAATATCATTCCTGAAAAAGCACACATAGTGGGTACCCTTCGGACGCTGGATTACGATATGCAGGAGTTGATCAACAGGCGTATGCGTGAGATGGTTCCGGCCATCGCCAAAGCCTATAAAGCCGAAGCGACGATCATGATTTCAGAGGGCTATCCCATCACCTACAATGATCCGGAGCTGACCGAACAAATGCTTCCCAGCCTAAAAAAGACGGCCGGTGCAGAGCAGGTCAAATTGATCAAAGCCATCACCGGCGCTGAAGATTTTTCCTTTTTTAGCAAGGAAGTCCCCGGCTTCTACTTTTTCCTGGGCGGCAAACCGGTAGATGTACCGGAAGCGGAATCAGCGCCTCACCACACCCCCGACTTTTACATTGACGAAAGCGGATTGCTCTTAGGGGTAGAGACCTTGGTGCAGATGACTTATGATTATTTAGGCGGGTGATGGATAGTATTCTTCAGGTTTTAAGCAGTATTCCCTGGTGGGCCTGGGTCCTGATCGTCCTGCTCATCATCGCCATACGCGATATTTTTTTCAACAAAGAACACATCATCACCCACAATTTTCCCATCCTGGGGCATATTCGGTATATGCTGGAGACCATAGGCCCCGAGCTGAGGCAATACATCGTAGCCAATAACCGTGAAGAATTACCATTCAATCGCATTGAGCGCGGCTGGATCTATGCTTCCGCGAAAAATGAAAACAATTACGAAGGTTTTGGTACGGACCGGGACATCAAAGAGTCACAGTACGTTTTTATCAATAATGCCATGATGCCTTACCGGGTCACGGATGATCATCCCAATGCCAAAGACCCTTATTTTTTGGCCTGCGCCAAGATTATGGGCGAGGGACGAAGAGCCCGGCCATACCGACCCAGTTCGATCATCAATGTTTCAGCCATGAGTTATGGTTCGCTTTCCGCGAAAGCGATAGAAGCCTTGAATCGAGGCTGTGCGATGGCTCATGCTTACCACAATACCGGTGAAGGCGGTCTCTCCCCCTACCATAAAACCGGCAGCGATGTGGTGTTTCATTTTGGCACCGGCTATTTTGGAGTCCGTACCGAAGACGGTAACTTCTCTATGGAGAAAATGAAAAAGCTCGTGGAGGAGCACCCGCAAGTGCGTGCCATAGAGGTGAAACTCTCCCAGGGCGCCAAGCCCGGAAAAGGCGGAGTGCTGCCCGGATCTAAGATCACCAAAGAAATTGCGGAAATAAGAGGTGTGGAGCCGGGAAAAGATGTGCTCTCCCCTCCTACGCATAAAGCATTTACTAATGTTCCCGAAATGGTCGACTTTGTGGAAGCGATCGCAGACGAGACTGGACTCCCGGTGGGGATCAAAGCAGCCATCGGCAAATTGGAGCAATGGGAAGAATTGGCGTCTTTAATGGCCGCCACCAACAGAGGCCCTGATTTCATCACGGTGGATGGTGGTGAAGGAGGAACCGGTGCAGCGCCCCCCAGCTTTGCCGATCATGTGGCCCTCCCCTGGGTATTTGGGTTTAGCGATGTCTATCAGATCTTTAAAAAACACGGCCTTACCGATCGTGTCGTCTTTATTGGCAGTGGTAAACTGGGTTTTCCCGCGCGTGCAGCTATGGCCTTTTCTATGGGCGCCGATCTGATCAATGTAGCACGCGAGGCTATGATGAGTATTGGATGCATTCAAGCCAAGAAATGCCATGATAATACCTGTCCTACCGGGATCGCTACTCAAAATAAATGGCTGCAGGCCGGAATTCATATCCCGGATAAAGCCAAACGCGCCCACTACTACTTTAAAAATTTCAAAAAAGAACTATTAGAGATCACCCACGCCTGTGGTTATGAGCATCCCTGTCAGTTCACTATGGACGATGTGGATGTCAATCTGGGCGATAAAAGCGGAACACAGACCCTGTCCAGCGTGTATGGCTACGATAAGGTACCCGTTGCTTTTGAAAGTGTGCAAAAAATTCAGGATTGTGCTACCTTAGGCGGCCAGTACAAAAAGCAAGAGGTCGCTGACGCTATTGACGCGAAGGACGTCCGTTATTAAAATTAAAATACCCCATGGAAGAACGCATTCTCGATTTTTTATTTGCAGTTGCTCCTGCACTCATTGTGGGCCTAATCGCCTATTATTTCTTTAAAACGCATACGGCTAATGAGGAAGGTCGACGGCGTTTCCTGCTCCATAAAGACATTCAGAAGGACACTGTACCCATGCGTTTGCAAGCTTACGAGCGACTCACCTTGTTTTTGGAGCGCATCACACCGGCTAAATTGATCCCGAGGGTCAAACCCAGCTCTCAGGATCCTATCGCCTATGAGAATAGCTTGATCAAGAATATTGAAAACGAATTCGAGCACAATATCGCCCAGCAGATCTATGTTTCTGAAGAGTGCTGGAATGTGGTACTTTCTTCTAAGAATGCGACCATTCGATTGATCCGTCAGACCAACATGAGCGACAAGATCGATACGGCGGATAAATTGAGAGAGACTATCCTGAGTAATTTGATCGAGCAGCCGGCACCTTCTTCCGTAGGTTTACAGTTTGTACATCGGGAGGTGAAAACCCTGCTTGGAAAGTAGATCAGGCCGTCTTATCGCGTAGCTTATTCTCTTCGGCATGCTGATGCTTATCCCGGGCGTAGTCCCAACCCTGCTGCCACCAATTGGTCATCAATTTTTTATTGAAGATCAGGCTGTTCTCCGTGAGTTTGGAAGGCGTATAATATAGATTTAACGGCACATCTTTATTGATAGCCGCCAGTTTTCCAACCACCACATCGTGGTACTCCACCTGGTCCATTAAAAATCCAAAGAGATTGGTCATTAGGGCAAATGGATTTTTCCCAAGGACTTTATTGTGCTCCATATTCTCCGATTCCAGAATAATGGCATCGACTTCAGTAGCGCCACGGCGAATGGCCTCGCGAATGGGAACGATACAACCAAAACCGCCGTCAGCATACTCACAGCCGTTCTTGGTCACCAGACTCATAAAGGGGACGTAGTTGCACGAGATCCAGATCCATTCACAAAAATCATTGTAATCCCAGTCGCTCATGCTTTTGTATTCGACAATATTTCGGGTCAGGTTAGAGACGGTGACCACCACATCTTTAGATCCGCGTTTGATGCGTTCAAACTCCTCTTGGGTCAGATTACGCCGAATATTACGGAGCAAGTTCTTGCTCTCTCCAAAGGTGCGCTTCTTCTTGATGAACTGCCATAGGGTATTCCTAAAGTTTATGGAGACAAATTCTCGATTCCCTTTTTTCCTAACATTAAACGGATTGACATTAAAGATGGTGCTTTGATTGACTTGAGTATACATGGTATAGGCCCGTTCAATGTTGTTGTTGGCCAATTGAGTAACCAGCAAACTTCCCGTGGAGGTCCCCAAAAACAGATCGTAATTGCGTTTTTGTTCTTCAATGAGGTATTGGGCTACTCCACCGGCGTAGGCTCCCTTACTCCCTCCTCCTGAGACCACAAGCGCTTTCATTGATCGAGTTTATTTTGAAGATAGGACTGCATAGGCTCTTTTAGATCTGGCAGCAAGTTAATAAACTCCTGCTTCCAAAAATCTTCCTCCAGTAAGGCATCGATGATCTCGCGAGCTCCATTTCGAAAGCGATAATTAAAATGGGTAGCTGCTTCAACCAGATGGAGGAGCGTTTCAGGCGAATACGCCTGAATTTGATAAAGGTAGCGGAAGGCGTTCAGCCGGAGGTCCTGTGAGTAGGATGCTGCCGTATATCCGGAAAGTTCCTGAAAATGCGTTTGAACAGCACCATATTTTGTGGCGATCGCTAAGGCCAGCCACAGGGTGCGGATGTTACCGTCAGCAAAGCCGAAGTCGGTGGCGGTTTGCTCCAAATATTGGGAACGATAAGCCGGGAAATCACTCCACAACTTGAGTAAGGCCAACTCTCGGGTCACATAGCTGTCGTCCTCAAGTAAGCTTTCAAATTCCGCTTTCAACTCAACCGGTACCCGGTCCAGGCTTAAGGCAATGCCCTGCCGCACTAAATGGTTTCCACTTTCAAAAGCCAGGCTGTACAGGGACTTTGTTTCTTCCAGAGGCAGTCCGGCCAATTGAAAGACCGCCTCTTGCCCCAAATAATCGTTAGGTAAGATGAGGGCTTGCTTCAGGGCCTGCTTTTTCTGATCGTAGGGTAATTTTCGCAAGGCCTGCAGCTGAAAATAATCCCTTAAAAAAGGCGATTTCTTAAGGAGCTGGAAGGCATCTTCGGCCTGAAAAGCCGTCTGCTCCAGCCAGTTTTTCCGGAATGCACTTAAATCCTCGCCCGAGGTCTTTGCTACCGCAGTCAAAAAATCATCGGTGGTGACCGTGCCGTATTGGTGCTCCAGCAGGTAGTTTTTGACCACTTTCGCGAAAGCGTCCTCACCCACCTGATCTCGCAGAACGTGTAAGGCCCAGGCGCCCTTTTGATAAAAGGTTAGAGAACTTGCCCCCGGATCCAGAAGGCGCTGCCCTTTGCCTTCTTCACTCATCGCTTTTAACTGTTCTGCACTCTCGTAAAGTTTCCAGTAGAAATAATCTTCACCAAATAGCTCCCGCTCGGCCAGTAGGGCATAATACGTAGCAAAACCTTCCTGCAGCCAGTGATGGGTACCCGAGGCTGCGGTGACCAGGTTGCCAAACCACTGATGCGCCATTTCATGGGCATTCACATTGACGTAGTTGCGATCCTGAAACCCGATACTGTCCACCACAAAGGCATCGCTAAAGATAGTTGCCGTGGTATTCTCCATTCCGGCGTATAGAAAATCCTTGACCGGGATCTGCTTGTAGTTGGCCCAGGGAAAAGGCACGCCTAGTTCGCGTTCCAGAAAGTCGAAAATCTGCCGGGTGTATCGGTAGGTAGGTTCAACCCGATCCTGGTCTTCCGGATAATAATAGAGCATCAAGGGAATACCCGAATCACTGGTCATCTCCTCCTTTTGATAATCCCCGATCGCCAGGCCTACCAGATAGCTGGACATGGGTTGCTTCATGTCCCAGATCCAGGATTGCTTACCGTCCTTTTCTTTTTGAGATACCAGAGGCCCGTTAGCGATCACCGTATAATCTCGTGGTGTTGTTATGGTCAGGTCAAATTCTATTTTATCATTGACGTCATCCAGTGAGGGCAACCAGCTCGAGGTGTACTTGCCCTGTCCCTGGCTCCAAACCTGGGCGTTGCCCATCCGGTTGACGAAATAAAGCGCTTTATCGGGCTTGATGGAGTACGTGAAAAGGGTGGTATAGGTCTGATTGGCCTGAAAGGGATGATCGATATAAAGTTTGCGTGAGGCCGCATCGAGCGTCAGCTTCCCAACCCCCTTGGAGGATACTAGCTCAAGAGGGGCTGCATCCAGATAAATCCGATTGGTGTCTTGTAGAATAGTATAGGTGATTTCGACCTGACCTCGCAGACGGTCCTGTCTGGGATCAATATCCAGAACCGCTTGAATGCGCTGTACGTCGAGATAGGGCTGCGCAAGAGAGGTAGTTTCCTGTGCCTGGAGAGCAACAGATGACCACCAATAAGTCAGAATAACAAAGAAAGCGGTTAGGGGTTTCATGGTACGGGCTAAGCAAATGCTTTGCCAAAATAAGGATTTTTGATATTTCAAGCTTTTGAATTTTCTTAATTTGCCGAGAGATCCATCCAAGAATGCCCAAGTGAATCCAAACTTTTTACAGACACCCATCGAATACCTCAAAGGAGTGGGTCCCGGGAGGGCAGCCTTATTGCGGGAGGAACTCAAGATTGACACCTATCAAGATTTGATCAATCTGTTTCCTAATCGCTATATCGATCGATCGCGCTATTACAAAATTCGAGAATTGCAGCGGAACAATGCTGAAGTGCAGATCATTGGACAGATCACTCATTTGCAAATGGTCGCCCAAAAACGAGGGAAACGGTTGGTGGCCACCTTCGCTGATGAGACCGGCAGTATGCAATTGGTTTGGTTTCGAGGTCACAAATGGATTAAGGACAGTATTAAACTAGGTGTGCCCTACGTGGTATTTGGAAAGACCAACCTCATCGGTTCGACTTTTTCCATGCCTCATCCTGAAATGGAACTGCTCAAAGAACACCAGGGTCGTATTCGAAAAGCCATGCAGGCGGTGTACCCTTCTACAGAAAAACTCAGCAATAAAGGAGTGACCAACCGGGTGCTCAATACCTTGATGGAAACCCTGTTCAAAGAGGCCGGAAACACCATCCCGGAAACCCTGTCCAAACCCTTGCTTGATCAGCTCAAATTGATGCCTAAAAAAGAGGCTCTAAGACATGCTCATTTTCCGGGTTCTCCGGAGGCCCTTGCACGGGCTCAATACCGATTAAAATTCGAAGAATTTTTCTATCTCCAATTGCAACTTTTGCGTAAAAATTTACAGCGCAAACAAAAAATTAAAGGGTATCCGTTCGAACAGGTGGGCCCCCTGTTCAACACCTTCTATGAATCACATTTACCCTTTGAATTGACCGAGGCTCAAAAACGCGTGGTGAAAGAAATTAGAAGCGATCTGGGAAGCTCAGCACAAATGAATCGACTTTTGCAAGGCGATGTGGGTTCGGGAAAGACCGTAGTCGCGCTCCTCTCCATGATATTGGCACTTGACAACGGTTTTCAAGCCTGTTTAATGGCGCCGACTGAAATTTTGTCAGTCCAACACTACCACGGATTAAAAGAACTTCTTAAACCATTGAATACCAGTATAGAATTACTTACCGGTTCAACTCCTACTTCAAAGAGAAGAGTGATTCACGAAAATCTAGAAAACGGGACCTTAAAGCTGTTAATTGGTACCCATGCTCTGCTGGAAGATAAGGTAAAATTTCAAAATTTAGGCCTGGCGATTATTGATGAACAACATCGTTTTGGAGTTGCTCAACGGAGTAAATTATGGCATAAAAATGACTATCCTCCCCACATTCTGGTCATGACCGCCACCCCTATCCCCCGCACCCTGGCCATGAGTGTTTACGGCGACCTGGATATCTCGGTCATTGACGAACTTCCACCGGGTCGAAAATCGGTCAAAACGGTGCATCGATTTGACTCCAATAGGCTTAAGGTTTTTGCCTTTCTCAAAGACGAAATTAAGAAGGGCAGACAGGTCTATATCGTCTACCCCTTGATCCAGGAAAGTGAGGCACTGGATTATAAAGATTTGATGGATGGATACGAGAGTATAGCCCGTGAATTTCCCAAGCCGGATTTTCAAATTTCCATCGTGCACGGCCAAATGAAACCGGCCGATAAAGAATACGAAATGGATCGTTTTGTACGCGGAGAGACCCAGATCATGGTCGCAACCACAGTGATCGAAGTGGGGGTCAACGTGCCCAACGCCAGTGTGATGGTGATCGAAAGTGCAGAACGCTTTGGCCTATCGCAATTACACCAATTGCGTGGCCGCGTAGGGCGTGGGGCTGACCAGAGCTATTGCATACTGATGACCGGACACAAACTGTCTAACGACAGTAAAACCCGTTTGGAGACCATGACCCGCACCAATGACGGATTTGAGATCGCTGAGGTGGATCTTAGATTACGCGGTCCCGGAGATCTCATGGGCACCCAACAAAGCGGAGTACTACAGCTCAAGATCGCCGACATAATCAAGGATAACGATATTTTAAAGATCGCTCGGGGCTATGCTGCAGCCTTGCTTAAGGAGGATGCTGCTTTCGCGAAAGCGGAAAATCAAATCATTCGATTCACCTACGCACAGCTGGTCAAATACAAGAATATCTGGAATTATATCAGTTAAGCAGAACGATATAGCGAAGCGGCCGCTCCAGATCCATTTGCGCCAGCAATTGACCGGAAGCCGAGATTAGGAACACCCCACTTTTGGAATTGCCATCATTGTCCTGAGCTAAATACCCACTGATCCAACGTTCATTGTCGCGATCATAAGCAAAGTCGGTTGCTGTAATATTCGTAAAACCGAGATTCTGAGCTAAAAATTCGGAATAAATAGGAGCGATATCCACCTGTATTGCCGTATCTGAGGTCAGATCAAACAACTCCGGGCCTCGTGGCAAGAAGGACGGTTGGATGTAGTTATAGTAGCTCACGAGTTGATTATCGACCACCCGATAGTAAAATCGGGCATTGGGAAGGAAGGACGTTGCCTTTTTCTCGATAAGCTCCTGACTATTAAAGGCATGGCGGTAATACGCGCCTTCGCCGTCATAAAAGTAGAATTCTTCATCAGGCGCAAAAGCCACGGCACTCACCACATTGGTATTCTCAAAGGACCAGGATTGAACGATGGCAGCCGTTGATCGATCGATCTGATAAAGCACTGTAGCGTTGGAATTAGTATCGTGTAAACTGACGATGATAAACTCGTCCATCATGTAGAGGCGCCCCACCCCTTGAACGGCTCCCAGGTTCACTTCCGTCTGTACGTTGTTTTGGGTGTTGATCAACCGAAGCCGCAGCTCCTCCAGCGTGTTGGTATAGCGAAACAACAAGGCAATGTAAATATCATCATTGACCACGGTTTCTCGCCGCTCTTCATCCCCAAAGCCCACAAAATCGCGATAACTCTGGGTCGTTCCTGCTTCTACATTGCGCAGATAGACTTCCTGAGGACGGTATAAACCAACAAAGCCTTCTTGTTGATGGATGAAGGTAAACTGACTCGGAATGGCTTCATTGACGGTCAAATTCACAAAATCTCCCGCTGCATTGCCTTCACGAAAGCGGTATTCAAACAAGGCTTCCAGCTCAAAGGATAATCCGCCAAAACTGGGGAAAGTGACTTCGGCCTGGGGCATCAGATCGAGCTCGTCATCATTTTGAGAGCAACTGCTTAACATACACAGGAATCCAATGCTGAAGAGTAATCTTTTCATGCCGCTTTCTCGTAAAGATAAGGTTTACTCCGATAAAAGCTGCTGCACGGTGCGGTCGAAATTTTCTTTGAATTCTTCGTACTTATCGCCGGTGGCCGGACCATTAAAGCCGGTATGGATCTTTCGTACTCTTTGATTCTTATCTATGTACAAGGTGGTTGGATACGACAGGACTTGGTTGAGCATGGGCAGTTTTTTTGCCGCTTCTTGCTTATCGGAGGTTCCGTATTGCGCCAGGAGTATGGGATAAGGAATATCCAAAAGATCTTGCAGGCGTTGGATACTGGCGAAGGCTTTTTCAGGCGTAGGTGCATACTCAAAAGCCAGAGCCACTATTTCCAGTTGCGCTTCGGGATGATTCTTCAAGTAATCGACATAGAATTTGGTCTCATCCAAACAATTAGGGCACCAGGTACCCATGATCTGCACCAAGGCGACTTTATTTTTAAAACGTGGGTCAGCTGCACGAATAGTATCGCCTTGCGCGTTGGGAAAGGCAAAGGAAAACCGATCGTATCCTTGTTTTAAAAAGGTAAGGCTGTCTTCATCCATAAGCTCAAACTCAGGGTTACGTTTAGCGCGAAAGGGTTCTTTAAAGTGATTTCCGCTGTAAAAAGTACCTTCCAGGGTGGAGTCGGTGACCTGAGCGGTAAATAAAAAAGCGTGGGCACCATCAAAGGTGGATAACTTCAAGGTCGCGCCGTCAAGCACTCCTTCCAGATAGCGATAATCCCCGGTTTCCGTCCGAAAGGTTCCGGTTACCTGAGCTCCCTCTTGTTTAAAAATACCCAATGCGCTGTAGGCGTTTTGCGTTGCCGGACTAAAAATAGCTTCCCATCGGCCGCTTACATCGGTAGCAGGTTCAGCCGATACCTTAAAACGATCTTGGGCTCCAAAGCGGAGGGTGATGGGTACGACTCGGTTCAAACTGTTCTTGACAAAGCTGCCGCGGATCTCTTTGTCATTGACAAAGTGCCCTTTGATCACGCCTTCAAATACCGGGGTTTGAATGAATATACTATCAGCCTCGATGCGAATTTCATCCACTTCGATCCGCTCTTCGGCATTAACGATGACCGCAGTTCCGTCGGCTCTCACCGTCATAAGAAAGGGCAGCTCCTGGCCATCCTGAACTTCGAGAGCTACTCGCCAGGGACCGACTTTAAGGCTTTCTGGAGTGGAAGTATCACAACTGCAAAAGAGGCTGCTCAGTAGTACTAAAAGTAGGAAGTTTTTCATGAATGTTCTTTTGGTCATACAAGAGTCGAAAGTATTAAAAATCCTTACAAAAAGTCGGTGAATACCTATATTTGTCGCTTGAACAAATCATTCTACCATTACAGTTTTTTTTCATGAAAATATCCTACAACTGGCTGAAGCAATTTCTAAATACCCAGTGGGAAGCAGAACGTACTGGCGAGCTGTTGACCGATCTGGGTCTCGAGGTCGAAGGCATTACTCCGTACATAAGCGTTAAAGGAGGACTTCAGGGGGTGGTCGTAGGTCATGTCAAAACCTGTATGGAGCATCCCAATGCAGATCGTTTAAAGATCACCATCGTGGATATTGGGCATATCAAGCCGGTACAGATCGTTTGTGGAGCCCCTAACGTCGCTGCCGGGCAAAAAGTGCCGGTGGCTACTATAGGAACCACCTTATACACTCCAGAAGGGGAAGCCTGGACCATTAAGAAAGGGAAGATTCGGGGTGAGGAAAGTCAGGGAATGATTTGTGCAGAAGATGAACTGGGGCTGGGGACCAGTCACGACGGGATCATGATCTTAGATTCAGAATTACGCGCCGGTACTCCCCTGGCGGAGGTGTATCCGGTAGAGCATGATCAGGTCTTTGAAATTGGCCTTACCCCCAACAGAGCTGATGCCATGAGTCATATGGGAACAGCGAGAGACCTGAGAGCCGGTTTGCTACAGCAGAAAATCACCACAGAATTCATAACCCCTTCTACCAGCTCCTTCCGAATTGACAATCGCTCGCATAAGATCGATGTGGATGTCATTGATAAGGAAAAGGCGCCCCGCTATGCTGGAGTGACCATATCCGGTTTAAAGGTTGCTGCTTCTCCGGCCTGGCTTCAAAATCGATTGAAGGCTATTGGCTTATCACCCATCAATAATATCGTAGATGTCACCAATTATGTCTTGCACGAACTCGGTCAGCCCCTGCATGCTTTTGACTATCATCAGATCAAGGGAGGTAAAGTGCGGGTAAAGACCCTGGCTTCCGGTAAAAAATTCGTTACGCTGGATGGTGTTGAACGCGAGCTACATGAAGAAGATCTGATGATCTGTGATGCCGAGAAACCCATGTGTATCGCCGGGGTTTTTGGCGGACTGAACAGCGGAGTAACGGAGAACACCTCCGCTATTTTCCTGGAAAGTGCTTTTTTCGACCCGGTCTCCATCCGGAAAACAGCCAAACGACACGGTTTAAATACCGATGCCAGTTTTCGGTTTGAGCGCGGCATAGATCCTAATATTACTGAATATGCCCTGAAACGAGCCGCATTATTAATTCAGGAAGTAGCCGGAGGTGAGATCACCAGCGACATTATCGACATATATCCTCAAAAGATTGAAGATCACCAGGTATTTCTCAATTTCGAGAAATGCAATCAATTGATCGGGAAAATCCTTCCGCCCGACACCATCAAAAGCATACTTACCTCCCTTGAGATCAAGATCCACAATGTCACCGAAACCGGTATTGGAATGACGATCCCGGCCTACCGTAATGATGTGACCCGGGAAGTTGATGTAATTGAAGAGATCATGCGGGTTTACGGCTATAACAATATTGATTTTGGCAGCAAATTGAACGCCTCCATCGCTCCCGTTTCACGTTTTGAAGATTACAACCTGCAGAATATTGTGGGCCAGTTTCTGGCCGATCAGGGTTTTTATGAGATTTTGAACAACAGCTTGACAACTCCCGCTTACGCGAAATTAGACCCGGACATCAAAGCGGAAGAGCATGTGGAGATGCTGAATCCTTTGGGTAAAGAATTGGGTGTACTGCGGCAGCACATGTTATTCTCGGCATTGGAAACAGCGGCTTTCAATATCAACCGTAGTAATCGCGATATGAAAGTTTTTGAATTTGGAAAGACCTACCACCAGAAAGACAAGGAGCGGCAGGAGCAAAAACATTTATCGCTTTTGATTTCAGGACGGCGACATCCTGAAAGCTGGACTCAAGCTGACGAGCCCGTTCAATTTTATTTCCTCAGTGGAATTGTTTCGGGAATATTAGATCGACTTGGATTAGAACCACAGCACAAAAAGAGTGTGAGCAGCGCACTTTTTAGTGAGGGCTTGATTTTAACGTATAATGAGCTACCTGTAGTGGCCTATGGTGTAGTCTCCCGCCCTGTCCTGAACCATTTCCAGATCGAACAGGAAGTGCTTTACGCTGATTTCTATTGGGATCATATTTTAAAGCACGTTTCTCAGGAAGCGGTAGTCTTTCAGACCATCCCTAAATACCCCTCCGTGCGTCGGGATTTTGCATTATTGCTGGACGAGCACATACAGTTTGATGATTTGTTAGCGCTAGCTCAGAAAACCGAGCGTAAACTTCTGAAAGACGTGAATTTGTTCGACGTCTACCAAGGCGATAAATTACCCAAAGGCAAGAAAAGCTATGCGCTTTCGTTCACACTGCAAGACGACCAGAAAACATTGACCGATAAACAGACCGAAAAAGTCATGCAAAAGCTACAACGGACCTTTGAAACTGAATTCGGAGCCACCTTACGCTAGGCTATAATCCCGCTCAAATTACGTACATTTGAGTCCTAAGGTGGTCATTAACTAGTTAAGATCACGAGTATGCAGTTCACCCCATGGATCATTTCGAGCACAGTCTCCATCACACGCTAATCAATCAATCTCCTAATATCATCGCGATCTTTGATCGGGAAATGAATTATATCGGGGCCTCTAAAAAATGGAAAGAGCACATCGGCTTTCCTATTGACGAAGAGCTGACCGGTAGAAATCATTATGAAGTCGCACCAGATTTGCGCGAAGATTGGAAAGAAGTGCATCGGCGCTCTTTGGAGGGCGAAATTATCGCAAAAGAAGAAGACTGGTTTATCTCTGACCAGGGGAAAAAACTTTTTATCTCCTGGCATTGCAATCCCTGGCGGAAAACCGATGGCGAGATAGGAGGTATCATTCTGCACATTCAGGACATTACCCAACGAAAAAAAGAACAGGATTTTCTTCGGCAAACCACGGAGATCGCCCAGGTAGGCGCCTGGGAGGTTAATCCCATCGCCAAGACCATTCGCTGGTCCGATCAATTAAAAGTCATTCACGGACTGCGTCCGGAGGAAGACACCCCCGCACTGGAAGAGGCCATTAATTTTTTTCCCGAAGGGGAAAATCGGGATAGAATTAAAGCGGCGTTTGGAGCTTGTATGGAATCAGGTATTCCGTACGATATTGAATTACAATTGTGCACCAGGCAAGGCGCTTGGAAATGGGTTCGCGCCAAGGGAGAGGCCGAATTTGATCAAGGGGAATGCGTTCGTGTATTTGGGATTCTTCAGGATATCGATCAGCGCAAGAGAAGAGAATTGCGTATTCAAATCAGCGAGTCTAAGAACAGAGCCCTTTTTGAAAATGCCTATATCGCCATCTTCATCACCAATGAACAGGGCGAGATCACAGAGGCGAACAACCGAATGCTGCAAATAAGCGGTTATGGTCAGGAGGAATTGATCCACTCCAATCCACGACTATTCGTGGAT
This sequence comes from Flavobacteriaceae bacterium YJPT1-3, assembly GCA_029866965.1. Taxonomy (GTDB): domain Bacteria; phylum Bacteroidota; class Bacteroidia; order Flavobacteriales; family Flavobacteriaceae; genus Croceiramulus; species Croceiramulus getboli. The sequence goes on from CP123444.1 coordinate 3,013,812, forward strand.
GACAAGGCCTACCGCAAAAATAAAAAAGCACTCGAGCGAGAAAAATTCTCCCGGGCTCAATTGACCGGCATTCGAAAAGATGGCGCCGAGTTTCCTGCCCAGGTATCCTCTTCCCGATTTACCGATGGCTACGGGAACGAATTTAACTGTTTCGTGGTGCTCGATATTTCTCAGCGAATAGAAGCTCAATCTAAACTTGAGGAAGCCAACAATTTCCTTAAAACCTTGATCGATCACCTGCCGGTGAACATCTTCGTCAAAGATCATAAGTTCCGAAAGACCCTGGTCAATAAAGCCGAGTATGAATATTTGGGGGCTAAAAATGCAGAAGAAATTTTAGGCAAAACCGATAAGGAACTGTTCCCGGAGAAATCAGCGACCATCAGTAATGAAGAGGACCGAGAAGTTCTTGAAGAAGGGAAAACTATCATCAATAGAGAGACCATCAATTACTTACGCGATGGTTCGACCAATTACTTCCTAACCTCCAAACTGCCTATAAAAAATGCAAAAGGAGAGATTACCAGTTTACTTGGGATCAGTGTGGACATCAATGCGCTTAAAGAAATAGAAACTAAACTGGAGGAAGAACGTCGCTTTCTGCGTACTCTATTGGATAATATCCCGATCAATGTCTACGTTAAAGACACGGAAGGCCGAAAAATACTGGCCAATAAAGCAGAATACGAATTTTTGGGAGCTTCCTCTGAAGAAGAAGTGCTGCATAAGAAAGATGATGCTTTTTTGGTGGGAGACTCCGTTACGAATGCCGGTCTGGATGATGAGCAGGTGCTTAAACAGGGCCGGTCGATTAAAAATAAGGTAGTTGGTTCGCACACGGCCAAAGGCCGCAAAGGCTACCTGTTGATCTCAAAAATCCCGCTCTACGATAACAATCAAGAGATCAACGGTTTACTAGGCATTAGTTATGACATTACCGAACAGCGGATGGCAGAAACTAAACTACAAGTCAGTGAACATAAATTCAGGACGCTGTTTGAGCTGGCTCCGGTTTCTTTTGTGATGTGTGATCTCCACATAGGAAGCATTCGTGATTTTAATAATAGTTTCGTGAGCTTGCTGCAAACTCAGCCGGATCAATTGTTCAAGCACACCATCTGGGATTTTGACAGCAGCCGCGAATTCAACGAACAAACGGTCAAAACGAGTTTAAAAGAAACGTCCTTTTACGGTCCCGCACAGCACACCTTTACCCGTATGGACGGGACGAGCTTACCGGTGATCATCAACGGGGTAGCGACCGCAGACGAGACCGATCAGCCCGTGTTATGGCTAGTGATCCAGGATATTACAGAGATAAAGGAGAAAGAAGATAAACTGGAACAACTGCTCAAATTGAGCGAAAAACAAAGGGAACGATTGATGAGCTTTGCCTATATCGTCACCCATAACCTTAGGGCCCATTCGAATAATCTGACGATGATCACCTCCTTATTTGGCCTAGAGACCGATACTCAAGAGGTCGATAAATTGCACCAAATGACGACCAGTACGGTCACTAATCTGAGTCGAACCATTGATGAACTGTCAGAAATTATCGCGGTGACCGAATACAAGGAACTGAAACTAAAAGAAGTTGGTCTGAAACAAGCGTTAGAGCAGCAAATGGAAATCATCGATAAAATCATAGAAGACAACGAGGCTTGTATCCAAATGGACGTATCGGAGACCTTTACGGTTAAGGTCGTTCCTGCCTATTTGGACAGTATCATTATCAACGTAATGACCAATGCAATTAAGTATAGAGATCCCAATCGTCAAGTCCGTTTAGACATAAAGGCCCGTTACGTTGACGGCATGGCTCACATCAGCTTTCATGACAACGGCATCGGTATCGATTTGGAGGAGCACGGAGCCAAATTATTCAGTCTCTACGGCAAGCTGGAAGATCGCGAAGACAGCACCGGAATTGGCCTTTACCTCATCAAAAACCAGGTCGAGACTATGGGAGGTTCCATCCAGTTAGAAAGTACTCCAGGTGAAGGCACGACGGTTCATGTACGTTTGCCCAAATAAAATTCAGTCGGCTGTCTTCTTTAACTCTTGGAGCGTGTGTTATTTAGCAATAGAATGCGTAATTTTAGGATGCTAAAAAAAGAAAAATGTTACTGAAAAGAACAAACATCAAGACACAACTGGTCCGGGAACGCGACCGACAACTGCGCGGTGCCTCTATCCTCGATCAGGTACAAGCTATACTTCGGGACGATGAACTACACCGGGATGAGATCTTAAAAAGACTTCAAAACCCCGCTACTGATCCCTACAACACTTTTGACTTTGATCAGTTAAACGGAGAACAGATTTTTCATATTGATCAGATCAAAAAAATTTGTATTGATTACCGATTACGGTTTTTAGATACTAAATATTTTAAAGGTGATTTTCCTCAGGAAGCGCTATCCAAGATCAAACATTTGGAACAGGATCATCAGATCCAATTGAGGGGATTTAAGATCGTAGCTCCGTCAAAAATGTTCGTGCTTCGAAAAACAGATGATCCCTTACTATTTGCCCCTATGGGGAATGACTACTATTACCTTATTCATCAATGGGGGAATGATCTGCACCCCTTGCGTAAGTTGATGATGTGGCCTTACAAGAATTTAGAGAATCTCATTGCCACGGTCATACTGGTCAGTCTGATCGCAACCTGGTTGATGCCCGATGGCTTATTTGCCCGAGAGCAAACCCTTTCTCAGGACATTATGGTATTTTTCTTTATGTTCAAATCTATCGCTGCGGTAGTGATCTATTACGGTTTTGCCATGGGGAAAAATTTCAATACTGCTATTTGGCGGAGCCAATTTGACAAATCCTAAGCTGATCATGTTCAACGAGTCCAATTACGAACGTATTTTTACCGGTTCCCAAATCAATGCGCAATACTTGCAAACGCTGTTGAACGAAAAGAAAATACACTCCGTGATCCGGGATGACTTTCAAAGTTCATTACGCGCCGGATTTGGGGTGAACTATACGGATCAAGTGCAGGTCTTTGTAGAAAAAGATAATCTCGTTCAGGCCAAGCATGTAGTCGAAAAAGCCTTTGACGACACCAAGCTTGTAGGGATGGATTCACCCAGATCGGAAGAAACCGCATCCTCAGGTAGGGATTCGAGTTCGCTTTCGCGAAGCGCTACTGACCAAACTTTAGCGAAGGAGGAAACGCGCGAGGATCAAGAGTATACTGATGCAGTTGAAAATAACGCAGGCAAACACAAACCACAGCGGTCTACGCTTAATCTTGTTCTCAATCTCGTTCTTGTGATCTTTTCGGCCTGGCGTCTTTGGCCTCTACTCCGTGGTGAGAGTTTGCCAGCCTGGCGTATTGCGCTCAGCGGATTTATTTTGATCGTCTGCTCCGCGACCTTGATTATGCATTTCAGACCTCGCCGCTCCTAAGCAGTCACGCTATACATTTTTTCCCGAAGCTCCCTAACATCCTTATTATTCATATACTCCTCAAAAGTGGTATAACGATCGATCGCCCCATTGGGGGTCAGTTCGATCACGCGATTACCCACGGTTTGGGCGAACTCATGGTCATGGGTGGTTAGGAGAATGTTGCCTTTGAAATTCTTCAGCGCATTATTGAATGCGGTAATGGATTCCAGATCCAGGTGGTTAGTGGGTTCGTCGATCATCAGCACGTTGGCTCGCTTCATCATCATTTTACTGAGCATACAACGCACCTTCTCTCCACCGGACAGTACCCGTGCGGTCTTTAGGGCTTCTTCACCGCTAAATAGCATCTTACCTAAAAAGCCTCTCAGGTAGACCTCTTCACGCTCCTCCTCGGTCTGTGCATATTGGCGGAGCCAATCGACCAGTGAAAGGTCTTTCTCGAAGTAGTGGTGATTGTCTAAAGGCAGATAGGATTGCGTGGTCGTGATACCCCAGGAATATTGACCTGAAGCTGCTTCCTGATTTCCGTTGATGATTTCGTAAAAAGCGGTAGTCGCCCGACTATCGCGGGAAAATAATACCGTTTTATCTCCTTTAGCCAAATTGATATTGACATCCTTAAAGAGGATTTCCCCGTCGAGCGAGGAGGATAATTTTTCAACATTGAGAATCTGATCTCCGGCCTCGCGATCCCGTTCAAAAATGATTCCGGGGTATCTTCTGCTGGAAGGTTGGATCTCTTCCACGTTTAATTTAGCGATCATCTTTTTACGGGCAGTCGCTTGTTTCGATTTGGCCACATTGGCACTGAATCGGGCAATAAATTCTTGCAATTCTTTTTTCTTCTCCTCTGCCTTTTTGTTTTGCTGGGCTCGCTGGCGGGCCGCAAGCTGTGAAGACTCGTACCAGAACGTATAATTTCCTGAGTAGTGGGTCACTTTTCCAAAATCAATATCCGAAATATGCGTACATACCGCGTCTAAAAAGTGACGGTCGTGAGAGACCACGATTACACAGTTGTCATAATTAGCAAGGAAATTTTCCAGCCAGGTGATGGTCTCATAATCCAGGTCGTTGGTAGGCTCATCCATGATGAGTACATCCGGATTACCAAACAGGGCTTGAGCGAGAAGCACTCGTACCTTTTGTTTACTCTCCAGATCGCCCATCAGGCTGTAGTGCACATCTTCTTTAATCCCTAAATTGGAAAGCATCGCGGCTGCGTCACTATCGGCGTTCCAGCCATTCATCTCTTCAAATTCCACCTGAAGTTCGCCAATGCGCTCAGCATTCTCATCCGAATAATCGGCATAGAGGGCATCAATCTCCTTCTTGATTTTGAAAAGCGGTTTATTTCCCATGAGCACGGTTTCGAGAACTGTATGCTCATCATAAGCAAAGTGATCTTGCTCCAGTACGGACATCCTCTTCCCTGTTTCCAGGTGCACATGTCCCGAAGTAGGATCGACTTTTCCGGCGATGATTCTCAGTAAGGTAGATTTTCCCGCCCCATTGGCTCCAATGATACCGTAACAGTTACCGCTGGTAAAAGTGGTATTCACTTCGTCAAACAAGACGCGTTTCCCGAATTGTACAGAAAGATTTGAAAGAGTAAGCATGGCCCTATTTTTTGAGACTGCAAAAGTATTGCAAATAGCGCGAATCCAGAAACATTAACGTTTATAATACAGGTTTTAACGGCTAGTTAACAAGGCACGAAGAATCATCCAAGTACATTTGATCGAATCGTACGGTAAAGATGATCATAAGAAGAAAAAAACTACCTCCTTTCTATTTCGTTGTGTTCTGTATTTCCATTTTAGGCATGCTCACAAGCTGTTCTAAGGAAACAGAACCCCGTGCTTCTTCCACCTACTTGGGTGGACAGATTATCAATCCGGTGAGTTCCCGTGTCACCATAAAAAAAGACAACAAGCTCATCGATACCGTTTCTCTCGATCGCAACAATTTCTTCTTGTATGAATTTAAAGAGCTCGAACCGGGACTGTACGAGTTTTTTCATAACGAACGCCAACTGGTGTACCTTACCGAAGGGGATAGCCTGCTCTTGCGATTAAATACCCTAGAATTTGATGAGTCTCTAACCTTCTCTGGCTACGGTGCAGATCGCAATAATCTGTTGATGGATCTTTTCTTGCACAATGAAAAAGAAAATGGGATCATCATGGCACTTTACCAACGAGACCCGCTGGCATTTGAAGCGGCACTGGATTCTCTAAGACAGAGTCGGGAAGTCATTTGGCAACGTTACCGTACCCGTAACGAGACCACAAAAGATTTTCAAAAAGTGGCAGAGGCGATGCTGAGCTTTGACAATTACGCCCGAAAAGAATATTATCCCATATCCCATTTTGGTCAGGACCATGCCACTCTACTGCGGCAACTGCCGGACGATTTTTATAGCTTTCGCGAAAAGGTGGATTTTAATGACGGTGATCTGGCCACCTTGTACAGTTATCAGCGTTACTTAATTGCATTTCTGAATCATCAAGCCTTCCTGAGCTACGTCGATCAGAACAGTGCCTATCAACCCAATGCCCTGGAGCACAATATCCACAAGCTGAAAACGATTGACGAAAAGATCGTCAATAGCACTCTTCGCAATTACTTGCTGCGTTTCACTACCCGGAATTTCCTGGCACGGTCCAATGATCCACAAGAATCTGCACAGATTTATAATTTGTTCATGGACTTCAGCACCGAAGTGGAAGACAGAGCCTATATGCGGGAAGTCTATGAAACCAATAAGCGTCTGGATGCAGGACAACTCTTACCTGAGGAACAGGTGGTCAGCGCCAAAGACGATCAGGCACAACTGACCAAATTGGTACACAACAAACCGACCGTTTTCTATTTCTGGAGTACCGACCGCTTAAAGCACCTGAAACTTGTGCATTTGCGGGTCAATGAATTGCGCGAAAAATTTCCGGAATACGAATATATCGGGCTCAACATTGACGGGGAAGCCCAGATCTGGAAGGATATCATACGTCGACACGGTTTCGACGCTAGTAAAGAATATCGCTTCAACAATAGCGATCACGCCAAAGAAGAACTGGTTATCAATACCGTGAACAAATCGATCATTGTCGATGCTAAGGGGAAGATCTTAAACAGTCACGCAAACATTCTCTCCCAAGATTTTGAAAACGAATTGTTGCAGTACCTGAACAATTAATACCGAATATATCGATCAAAAAAAAGGTCTGCATCTGCAGACCTTTTTTTGATTTGTTACTGAAGCTGAATTAATTCCCTTTTTGGTAATCGGCCAGGAACTTAGCCAGTCCGCTATCGGTTAGGGGGTGTTTAAGAAGACCTTCAATGGACGACAAAGGTCCGGTCATCACATCAGCACCAATTTTAGCACAGTCGATCACGTGCATGGTATGACGCACTGAAGCCGCAAGGATTTCCGTATCAAAGGCATAATTATCGTAGATGTGTCTGATCTCTGCGATCAAATTGAGTCCGTCTGTTGAAATATCATCCAGTCTACCAATGAAGGGAGAAACATAGGTCGCCCCTGCCTTGGCAGCCAATAAGGCTTGACCCGGAGAAAATACCAAGGTACAATTGGTTCGTATCCCGTGATCGCTAAAATACTTGATCGCCTTGATGCCGTCTTTGATCATGGGAACCTTAACGACTATTTGATCGTGCAAAGCCGCCAATTCTTCACCCTCCTTGATCATGGCCTCGTACTCGGTAGCGATAACCTCAGCACTAACGTCACCATCTACGATCTCGCAGATATCCACATAGTGCTTTAAGATGTTGTCACGACCGGTGATTCCTTCTTTGGCCATCAACGATGGATTGGTAGTTACACCGTCTAAAACTCCCAGTTCCTGAGCTTCTTTGATCTGATCGAGATTAGCAGTGTCAATAAAAAATTTCATAGTTGTTTGTTTAAAAATACGATTTGCAGGTTACGGGATACAAAAGTAAGGATTCAAGCTTGAGGCCTTACATCTTATAGTGATTTCTTAATAACTTTTCATAAACGAGATCCGGAAGGAGTGCCTTCAAGCGCACAGAAAACTTCTGCATAAAAGCGCCTACCTTATAATGGATTTTAAGCCTGGAGGAGGTCATGATCTGGTGAACCGCTTTAGCCATTTCTAGCGGATCGCTGCCTTCATCCACATGTTCATCCATCGTGGCCAGGGCGTCTCCGTATTGCTTTTGGTAAGGTGATCCCTCACGTATGGGGGCATGGTATCGACCGCTGGCAATATTGGTAGCGAAATCTCCGGGAGCAACGTTGGTCATTTCAATACCAAAGGCGCGCAACTCCATGCGATAAGCCTCCGTGGTTAACTCTAAGGCCCCTTTGGTGGCACTATAGACTCCCCGAAAGGGCAATCCCATATAGCCGGCAATGGACGTAATATTCAGAATACGACCGCTACCCTGTTTCCGCATGGCAGGTAAGACCGCGTTGATGACGCGAAGGGGCCCAAAATAATTGGTCTCAAAAACCCGTTTCATTTCGGCTTCGGGTATCTCTTCCAGGGGACCGGTGATCCCCATCCCGGCATTGTTGATCAGAAAATCAATACGGCCTTCGCGATCCAGCAGTTGATTGATGGCCTGATTGACACTAGCGGCATCCGTGACATCCAGTGCCAAAAAGTGAATCCCGTTCAGCTCCTCCTGTTTAGGGGTTCTGCTGGTGCCATAGACCTTGTAGTTTTTGGTCGCTACATATTCTCCAATAGCCTTGCCGATTCCCGAAGAGGCACCGGTGATCAAAACAACTTCCTGCATAGTATTGAATTTGCTGCAAAGAACGGGAAAAGTGATGAAATGGGCGACCGGAATTGGATTCGAAGAAGGGTCAATCGCTGACTTTAGGGCATAAAAAAAAGGCAAGCTACCTACATCACACCGCTACGACCATCTACCCTTGCTGCGTTCCCGCCCTGGGGGAATTCGACAGGAGCTGGTTGTGTAGGACTTGCCTCATGCAAATATAAGGCGTTTCAAAGGTTTCACAATGATTTTTAAGTGCCAATTTAAATGGATAAATTGCCGTTCTATGGAAAAAGAAATCACTACTATATACAAGAGGCTCGCACTCATTACGTTGACCTTTCTAGCCCTGAGTTGCGGCGAAAAGAACCTTTCCAAAAATTTTCTGCTGGCCACGGATGCCGACAATAATCACCTTCCCAATGGCAGTGAGATTACGCTTTCTGTTACTGGCAAGGAAAACATGACCCTCGACTCTATTGTTTATTTCCTGGAAGACGAGCGTCTGGGCGCCGTGACCGGAAATCAGGCCTTGACCACTCCCGTGCAAGTGCAACAGCTGGGCCGTAAAAACATCAAAGCTCTGCTCTATGCCGGGGAAGACACCGGTGAGATCACCGAAAAGTTAACCGTGTTGAGCACGCAGGTCCCCAAGGTCTATAATTACACCATCGTCAATCGCTACCCGCATCAGACCGATGCGTATACCCAGGGGCTCGAATTTGAAAATGGAGTACTCTACGAAAGCAATGGGGAGTTTGGCACTTCCAATCTGCGCAAGCTGGACCTGGAGACCGGCCAGGTACTGCAGCAGTACACGCTGAGCGACGCTTACTTTGCGGAAGGCTTGACCATCCTCAACAATCAGATCTATCAATTGACCTGGAAATCTGGAAAAGGCTTTATCTACGGACTGGATTCACTGGATCGTAAAGGTACTTTTGCTTACGCGAAAAGTAAAGAAGGCTGGGGCCTGTGCAATGACGGAAAGGTGCTGTACAAGTCGGATGGCACGGACAAGATCTGGAAGCTGGATCCAACGACCTTAAAAGAGCTGGGCTATATTCAGGTGGTCGACAACAAATCGATCAAAAATAAGTTTAATGAACTGGAATACGTCAATGGAAAGATCTATGCCAACAGCTATCAGTTTGACAGCGTGGCCATCATCGATCCGGTATCCGGTGCTGTAGAAGGGGTGATCGATCTGCGTTCCTTAAAGAAAGAGGTGCAGGAAGGATTGGATCCTCAAAATGAGGTTTTGAACGGAATCGCTTACAATCCGGAAACCGATCAACTTTTCGTGACCGGCAAACACTGGAATACCCTTTTTGAAATCACCATTAGCGAACGATAAATGCGTCTACTTGCCTATCTCCTGCTCTTGATGAGCATCCTGTTGTGGAGCTCGTGCCGCGAGGACTTTGAATCGCGTCCCAGTACGGGGCAATTGGAGTTCTCCAGAGATACGGTCTACCTGGATACCATTTTCAGCAATATTGGATCAAGTACTTACACCTTAAAAGTATACAACCGCAGTGAGGAGACCATTTCCATTCCTAATGTAGGTCTGGAACAGGGTGAGAATTCGCGCTACCGCCTCAATGTAGACGGCAGAGCCGGACAGGCCTTTCAGGATGTGGAGATCCGTGGGCGGGATAGTCTGTTCATTTTCATTGAAACCACGGTCGATATTGGTGATTTTGAAAATACCAACCCCCAGTTTCTCTACACCGATATCTTGCAGTTCGACAGTGGTACTAACGCTCAGGAAGTACCCTTGATCACCCTGATCAAAGATGCGGTCTTTCTCTTTCCCAGTCGGGATGCCCAAGGCATGACCGAGACCCTCAGTCTGGGACTGGATGATGCCGGAGAGGAAATTTTAATAGAAGGCTTCTTTTTGGAAGATGACGAATTGGTCTTCACCAATGAAAAGCCGTACGTCATTTATGGCTATGCCGCCGTACCTCCCAACCGTACCCTGGAGATACAGGCGGGCGCCCGAGTACACTTTCACGAAAGTAGTGGCCTCATCGTCGCGAATGAAGGAAGTCTTGTAGTTCGTGGTGGCTTAAGTACGGATCAGGAAGCAGTGGAAAATGAAGTCATTTTTGAAGGAGATCGCCTGGAGCCGGAATTTGCTGATGTGCCCGGACAATGGGGTGCTATCTGGCTGACCGCGGGAAGTACGGGACACGACCTGAACCACTTAACCATCAAAAATGCGACCGTAGGATTGCTCATGGACTCGAACGACGGAGGGGCTTCCCCTACCCTTACCCTACGCAATGTTCAGATCTACAACAGCAGTAATGTGGGACTCCTGGGACGAACGGCGAACATATTGGGAGAAAATGTGGTGATCAACAACTCCGGACTCATCTCACTTTGGGCTTCTCTGGGCGGGACTTACAATTTTACCCACAGCACTTTTGCTAATTATTACACCGGAGGCTTTCGCAATTTTCCTGCAGTGGTTCTAGACAATCAATTGCAGATCGATACGGAGGAGTTTTTGGTGGCCGATCTGAATGCTAATTTTCTGAACTGCATCGTGTATGGAAATACGGGAGAAGAATTCGGATTGTTGGCCAATGCAAGCGCCGCTTTTGATTTTCAATTCAGCAACAGCCTGATTCGCTTTGACGACGACTTTGACGAGTTTGCAGATAATCCCCTGTACGACTTCAGCAACACGGCACGCTTTACCAATTGCTTAATTAGTGAGCTGCCTGATTTTAAGGATCCCGGCAACAATGCGTTGCAGATTGGCGAAAATAGTGCTGCTAGTGGTTTAGGTGATGCCGTAGGAGCTTCACAGGTCCCCTTGGATCTATTAGGAACCGCACGTTCCACAACGCCTGATTCAGGAGCTTACGAAAGTGTACTTTTTGAAGAGGAACCTGAGAATTAGGCAACAAATAACGGTCGCTCACTTATCATGGTATTTACCTCCTCGGCGATGGCTTCCAGTTTGTCTTCATCTTCAAAATTCGTAATCACCTGATCGATCAAGTCGACGATCTGTTTCATATCGCTTTCTTTGAGTCCGCGAGTGGTTACAGCCGCGGTTCCGATTCGAATCCCGGAAGTCACGAAAGGCGATCTATCATCAAAGGGCACCATATTCTTATTGACGGTGATGTCCGCTTTTCCTAGGGCCTCTTCCGCTTGTTTCCCGGTAATGTTCTTATTGCGCAGATCGATCAACATCATGTGATTATCGGTGCCTTTGGAGATAATGTCGTATCCCTTCTCCACCAAGGCGTCTGCCATTACTTTAGCATTCTTTTTTACCTGTACCATATAGTGCAGGAATTCGTCGGTGAGGGCTTCTCCAAAAGCAATCGCTTTGGCCGCAATGATGTGCTCTAAGGGACCTCCCTGATTGCCGGGGAAGATGCCGCTATCCAGCAGAGAAGACATCATTTTCAAGTTTCCATTCTTCAGTTTAAGTCCGAAGGGATTTTCAAAGTCTTTGCCCATGATGATGAGTCCGCCACGGGGTCCGCGTAGGGTTTTATGGGTCGTCGTGGTACACACATGACAATGCGGTACCGGATCCTGCAGTATGCCTTTAGCGATCAAACCGGCGGGATGTGCCATATCGGCCAAAAGAATAGCTCCTACACTGTCTGCGATTTCGCGAAAGCGCTTATAATCGATTTCACGGGAATAGGCAGAAGCTCCGGCAATGATCATTTTAGGTTGCTCCTGAATAGCAATCTCCTGAATTTTATCGTAGTTGAGCAGTCCGGTCTCCGCATCTACTCCGTAGAATACCGGATTGTATAATTTTCCGGAAAAGTTCACCGGCGAACCGTGGGTGAGGTGTCCCCCGTGGGCCAGGTCAAAACCAAGAAATTTATCGCCCGGCTTCAGGCAAGCGTGAAAAACAGCCGTATTGGCTTGAGACCCGGAGTGGGGTTGTACGTTGGCGTACTCGGCATTGAAGAGTTCTTTAGCGCGATCGATAGCGATCTGCTCCACCTCATCAACGATCTCACAACCACCGTAATAGCGTTTCCCGGGATAACCTTCTGCGTATTTATTGGTCAATACCGAACCTGCCGCTTCCATCACCTGGTCACTCACGAAGTTTTCCGAAGCGATCAATTCCAGTCCGTTGCGTTGCCGTTCTTTTTCCTCCTGAATCAGATCAAAAATTACCGTATCCCGTTGCATTCTCTTAATGTTTGTTAATAGGCTTCAAAAATAATTCATTCGCTCGGGTTCCTATGATATTAATTATATATTTGGATTGCATTTACCAACACTTTATCACCAATCCCATGCCCTTATCCGCTAACGATCCGAAACGAAAAACCTGGTTAAAAACGACCAAGAATACAGACTTCCCGATTCAGAACATTCCCTTTGGGGTGTTCCTGACTCGAGACGATGTCATTACCATCGGTACCCGCATTGGCGATCACGCTATCGACCTGGGTGCGCTACATCAATTGGGTTATTTTGACGGAATTCCCTTGACTGACGATATTTTTCTTCAGGATACCTTAAACGACTTTATTGCGGACGGGCGAAAGACCTGGCGCCTGGTACGTAACCGCATCGCTCAGATCTTTGAAGAAGGGAATGCCAAGTTGCGGGATAATAAAAAACATCGCGAGCGCGTCATTTTTGGATTGGACGAGATTGAAATGCAATTGCCGGTACAGATTGGTGATTACACTGATTTTTACAGTTCTAAAGAGCATGCCACCAATGTAGGAAGCATGTTCCGCGATCCGGACAATGCGTTATTGCCCAACTGGCTGCACATGCCGGTGGCCTATCACGGTCGCAGTTCGTCTATCGTACCTTCCGGAATTCCAGTGCACAGGCCGCAAGGGCAAAAGCTTCCCAACGATGCCAAGACCCCTATTTTCGGTCCGTCAAGACGCGTGGACTTCGAATTGGAGATGGCTTTTATTACCACCGCCGCCAATCAATTAGGAGAACCCATTCCGGTGAATGAAGCCGAAGAGCATATTTTTGGGTTGGTGTTGTTCAACGATTGGAGCGCACGAGATATTCAGAAATGGGAATATGTTCCTCTCGGACCATTCCTGGCGAAAAACTTCGCCTCCTCCATTTCTCCCTGGATCGTGACTTTGGATGCCCTGGAACCCTTCCGCGTGGAAAGTCCGAAGCCCATCAAGCCCCAATTGGAATACCTGCAGTACAAAGGCAAAAAGAGTTACGACATCCATTTAGAGGTTTCCCTGCAGCCCGAAGGCATGCAAGAGAGCCTGTTGGCGAAATCCAACTTCAAATACATGTACTGGAACATGTCTCAGCAATTGGCGCATCATACGGTCAATGGCTGCCCGGTGAATGCCGGTGACATGATGGGTAGCGGAACCATCTCCGGCCCTACCCCGGACAGCTACGGAAGTTTATTGGAGCTTTCCTGGGCGGGCAAAAAGCCGGTCAAATTAAAAGAGGGCGGCGACCGCAAATTCGTGGAAGACAATGACACCATCATCATGCGTGGTTATTGCGAAAAAGGCGATCTGCGTATTGGTTTTGGCGAAGTGAGCACCAAATTACTTCCGGTGTTTAACCCGAAAAAGAAGTAGCACCTCGATCACCTCGATACATCCGCCCTTGGGCGGACACTCGGTGACCGTAAGTTCGTGACCACAAGTCGGTGACCGAGTACAGACCTCTTAAGGTATTAAGCCGGTGGCTGAGTGTTTGCGCGTAAGCGCAAATGTATCGAAGTCCTGGCGCTCGAGATGACAGTAGAATCATCACCTAACGTATATCAAATTACCCCTTTACTCAAAAAGCACCTCTTGTCACTTCGAGTGCAACGAGAAGTCTCCTTTTTGTTAAAATTTCAAATTAATTTCCTTCCCTTGTAACACATCCCGATTTCAATCGTCTATTCAATGTACCCTTCATCAAGGTATATTTTTTTAGTTATCTACTTGGCATTGCCTAGTAATAGCGAAAACAAAACAATCAATCAAAAACGACAACCATGACAACCAAACTTTGGGCACTCTGCCTAATTTTCACATTTTCCTTGACTACCCTTCTTGCGCAACCTAAACCCGATGAACTCGTCACTGGGAGCGTCAAGGGGGTGGTCATGGATAAAGACCTGAACCAACCCATCCCCTACGCCACTATCGTGATCAGCGATGTCAATAATGCCGTAATCACCGGGGGTATCTCCGGTGATGATGGAAGCTTTCTGGTAGAAAAAATTCCCGAAGGAAATCATCTATTCAAGGTGCAGTTCATCGGTTATGAAACCGTCTCCCAGCCCATCACCATCGACCGTAAGAACCGGGATTGGGATATGGGGACCATGTACCTGGTAGCCGTGGCAGCCAGTCTGGATGAAGTGAATGTAGTGGCGGAACGCACCACCATCGAGCAGCAAATCGACCGCAAGGTGATCAATGTAGGGAAGGATCTGACCACGGCCGGCCCTACGGCTGCCGATATTATGAATAACGTACCTTCAGTCAGTGTAGACCAACAATCCGGAGCTTTAAGCTTACGCGGAAATACCAACGTGCAGGTCATGGTGGATGGAAAACTATCTAATATTCCGGCGGCTCAGCTCTTAAAGCAATTGCCCTCGACCTCCATCAAGAAGATCGAATTGATCACCAATCCTTCCGCCAAATACAATCCGGAGGGGATGAGCGGGATCATCAATATCGTACTCCATAAAAATGTCAATCTTGGATTCAATGGAGACATCAACGTCGGACTCGCCTATGACGAGAATCCCAAATTCAACAGCGGGATCAATCTGAACTATCGAAACGGCAAATTCAACCTCTACGCGAATTACAGCAACAACATTTCTAAGAACTTCAATTTTGGGAATGTCTTTCGACCGGATAACAACTCCAATCAGCTGTTCCGCTTTGAGGACGAGAGTCAGTCGCATCTCTATAAAGTAGGACTGGATTTCTACCTCAACGAGAAGAACACCATCTCTTTCTTTTACAACCCCAACAGCTATGAAGGAGAAACTTTAGGGACTACCGATATCCTCTTCCTCAATGATCCCGATCAGAACTTGCTGCAGCTTTTCAGCAATGAGAACAATAACAATTCTGATCAGTATAACTTTGATTACAAATTGGACTTTGCTAAAGAAGGCCACAATATCGAACTGGAGGTGGATTACAATGTGTTTGAAGGTGGAGAAGATGCCAACTTCGACTTTACCGGCGCTACTCCCCTGAGTGACTACATGGACTTTGTGGATACCGAGCGGGATCGTACCACGATCAACCTGGATTACGTAAATCCTTTGTCAGAAAAAGCGAAGCTGGAGATCGGGGCTCAGGCCATATTGTTCAATACCGATGTGGCCTACTCCTCTACCGGAGAGTCTTTTAACGAGCAGGGCAACCTCGTCCCCACCCCAGACACCCAATTCGATTACAGTCGGGATATTTATTCCGCCTATGTCACCTACGGAAAGACCTTAGAAAAATGGTCGTATCAGGTGGGTGCCCGTTTTGAAACCGTGAATGTCGCTGCAGATACCAATAGTGTTCGCGCTTTTACCAACGACTATACGCAGCTGTATCCCTCGGCTTTTGTGACCTATACACCGACCGAGAAGAATCAGTATCAGATCAGCTACAGCAGACGGGTCGACCGGCCGGGAATCAGTCAGGTGAATCCCATCCGTCAATGGAGCACGCCCTTGGTAAGCAATCTGGGAAATGTCAATCTCGAACCCCAGTTTACCAACAGCGTGGAATTAAATTATACCCGTCGACTCGAAAAAGGGAGCATCACCGCGGGGGCATTTGTCCGTTTTATTGAAGACGAGATCAATATGGCGCTGTTTGTAGACCGCTTCAATCTGGACCGGGTGATCCTGACCAGCGATAATTTTGACAACACTACAGCCTACGGTTTTGAATTGTCCAGCAATTACAAGCCTACCAAATGGTGGAGCCTTAATGCCAGTTTTGATCTCTATCAGCAAACCCAAAAGGGGATTTCGGAAACCCTGGATCGGGATATTGAAAATCCAACAGTAGATGATATTGTACGCAGCACACGAGAGGTGGACAACTTGATCTATAATGCCCGGGTAATCAATAATTTCACGGCTACGGAAAAGCTGTCCTTTACTGCCTTTGCCATGTATCGCGGTGAGAACCGAAATTTGCAATTCACTATGAAACCCATGTTTATGGTTAACGTGGGTGCTCGATACAGTCTGTGGGATGGAAAAGGAACCTTCAGTTTGAATTATAATGACATTTTCAACACCATGTACGCCCGCTTTACCGGAGATCTCCCCTACACCCAGATCGGTCAGTTTGAGTGGGAAAGTCAAACGGTCTTCGTAGGACTGAACTACCGTTTTGGCGATGGGAAATACCGCGCCAAGCGACGTCGTAACCGCGATGACAATGAGAAGGAAGGTGGCGGTGGATTGCTGGGTGGGTAGGCCCTCTCAAGCACCCTTTGTCACTTCGAGTGCAGCGAGAAGTCTCTAACGAATACAACACAGGATGAGATCTCTCACTAGCGTTCGAGATGACTTGTTTTTTCTAATTATCACTTGAAACTTAGAGTCACTTCGAACGCATGTGAGAAGTCTCCCGCTGACCGCAAAACTGGATGAGATCTCCCACTAGCGTTCGAGATGACTTGTTTTTTCTAATTATCACTTGAAACTTAGAGTCACTTCGAACGCATGTGAGAAGTCTCCCGCTGACCGCAAAACTGGATGAGATCTCTCACTAGCGTTCGAGATGACTATACATTAAAAAAGCGCCTTTTCAGGCACTTTTTTTATAACCTAAAGTTTTGCCTTCACCTCTTCCAGGTCAATGCTTCCGTGGGATTCGTGGTAGACCACGGTGCCGTTCTTGAGCAGGAGCAGCTGCGGACTCTCATGACGTACCTCCAACTGTTCAGCGACCGCGTTGGAGATTTCGCGAAAGCGCTTTAAATCCAGAAAATAGGGACGTAATTGGGATTCTTTGACATCGTAAGCCGATTCAAACCGGTTCAAGGCCATTCTACTGATGCCGCAAGTGGTGCTGTGCTTAAAGATGACCACCGGAGTTTGGTGGGAGACTTCAATGGCCGCCTTCAATTCCTCTTCGCTGGTCAGGTAGTTCCACGGCACCTGCACTATTTCTTTCTTGGCCAGGTCGCGGTCACTTTTAAACATTCCAAATAATCCCATAATTTGTTTTTCTTTTTAAAATACGGCAAGCGTCATTTTCCGGCTGCTAAAATAGTATTAAAATAGCCATGGGAGCTATTAAACTTTTGTCAAAAAGACAGCTGAATCTATGAACTGAAGCGCCATTTTGTCTGCTCATTTCCAGTGGTATAGGAATTGCTATCTATCCGGTGTAAAACAAGATGAACACTCGCCAGGCGAGCCTAACATACAATCGATGAATTTTAACAATTTTACCATTAAATCGCAGGAGGCCATTCAGCGCGCCCATCAGTTGGCGCAGGAAATGGGCCACCAGCAAATAGAAAATGAGCATATTTTCAAAGCCCTCTTTGAGGTGGATGAAAATGTACTCCCCTTCCTGCTCAACAAATTGAACGTCAACGTCAATCTGCTGCAGCAAGTACTCGACAGCACCCTGAAAAGCTTTCCAAAAGTGGAAGGTGGCGAGATTGTGCTTTCGCGTGAAGCGGGAAAAACAGTAACCGAAGCCGGCATCATCGCTAAGAAAATGAAAGATGAATACGTTTCGGTGGAGCATCTGGTGCTGGCCATCTTCAAATCGAAGAGCAAGATCGGTCAGATCCTGAAAGACCAAAGCGTGACCGAAAAAGGCCTGCAGGCCGCCATTGATGAATTGCGGCAGGGCGACCGGGTGACTTCCCAGAGTGCGGAAGACACCTACAATTCGCTGAACAAATATGCCAAGAACTTGAACCAGTTGGCGAGAGACGGCAAACTGGATCCGGTGATCGGTCGTGATGAGGAGATCCGACGTATTCTACAGATCCTCTCCCGCCGTACCAAGAACAATCCCATTTTAGTGGGTGAACCGGGTACGGGTAAGACCGCCATTGCCGAAGGGCTGGCCCATCGCATCATTGACGGCGATGTGCCGGAGAACCTGCAAGACAAGCAGATATTCGCCCTGGATATGGGAGCCTTGATCGCCGGAGCTAAATACAAAGGCGAATTTGAAGAGCGCCTGAAAGCGGTGGTCAAAGAAGTGACCTCAGCGGCCGGAGACATTGTGCTCTTTATTGACGAGATCCACACCCTGGTAGGTGCCGGAGGTGGTCAGGGCGCGATGGACGCGGCCAACATCCTCAAGCCGGCCCTGGCTCGTGGAGAGCTGCGTGCTATTGGAGCTACCACCCTGGACGAGTATCAGAAATACTTTGAAAAGGACAAAGCCCTGGAGCGTCGCTTCCAGAAAGTGCAGGTGAACGAACCGGATACAGAAAGCGCGATTTCCATCCTGCGGGGGATCAAAGAGAAATACGAG